>JAQSCR010000487.1 GCA_029945495.1 Pseudolabrys sp.
CATCATCGGCATGGGCGCGCTCTCGGTCGCGGTGATCGGCGGCCCGCTCACCATGACCTTCATTGCGCTGGAAACGACCGGCGACCTGTGGCTGACCACCGCGGTGCTTATTGCCGTGATTATTTCCATGCAGGTAACGCGCGAATTCTTCGGCTACTCCTTCACCACCTGGCGGTTCCATCTGCGCGGCGAAACCATTCGCGGCGCCGCCGATGTCGGCTGGATCAGGGATCTGACAGTGGCGCAGATGATGCGCGCCGACGTGCGCACGACGCCGGTCGAGGCCGACGTCGCCGCGTTCCGGCAAGCGTTTCCTCTCGGCTCGACCAATCAGGTCATCGCCGTCGATGAAGACGGCCGCTACGCCGGTATGGTGCTGGTGGCGGAAGCGCATGCCGCGGAACTGCCTTCTATCACGCCGCTGCGCAACATCCTGCATCACGCCGACCATGTCGTGCTGCCGCAGATGACGGCGCAAGAGGCGATCGCCGCGTTCGGCAAATTCGAAGCGGAAGCCTTGGCGGTGGTCGATTCTGTGGAACGCCGTCAGGTTCTCGGGCTGCTCAGCGAAGCCCATGCGCTGCGGCGTTTCTCAGACGCCTCGGAGAGGCAACGGCGCGAACTGCTCGGCGAAATCTAAGTGGTTCGAAGACCGGTATAACGGCGCGCTCAGCGCCCGCTATTGAACTCAATCGCGTTCGCCGTCACATGGCGCAAATGATGGAACCCCGGTTCATACGTTGGAACCGGCTGGCTGAAAGCGGACATCGCAGCCGACAGAATTTCGATCTTGTCGAGTTCGACGCGAATCCGTTCGACCGAGCGCTGTAGTTCACGCTTTAGCCGGTCTCCTGCTGATAAAGTTTCTCTTGTCATTGCCCACTTCCGTTTCTTGGCTCACGACGTGTGGAGGTTAAGGCATTGGGCGGGCGATGGTTCCTGTTTTCGGCGATATCGGAATATCGCGATGAATAGGCGATAGCTGCACATCAAATGGAACTTGCGGACAGCGGCGCCACGCTGCCGTTACGCACCTCGAACATCGCGGCGCGGCCGGCAATATCGCCGAAGGCGGCGGGATCGGCGCCGGTCATCCACACTTGCACGCCCAGCGCCGAAAGCGCGTCGTAGAGCGCGGCGCGGCGCAGTGGATCGAGATGCGCGACCACCTCGTCGAGCAGCATCACCGGCGCGTAGCCGGTCATCTCCTTGATCAGCCGCGCATGCGCCAGCACCAGCCGGATCAGCAACGCCTTCTGCTCGCCGGTCGAGGCCTCGGCGGCGGGTATGCCCTTGCCGGCGTGCGTCACCAGAAAATCCGAACGATGCGGGCCGTCGAGCGTGCGGCCGGCGGCGGCGTCGCGGGCGCGGTTCTGTTTCAACAGTTCGCGATAGCGGTCTTCGATGTCGAGCGCGCTGTGCTCGGGCAGCATGCGCTCCATCCAGCCGTCCAACGCGATGTCCGGCAAAGCAAAGGCCGGTGCCTGGTCGCGGGTGGCATTGAGCGCCGCAGACAGACGTCCGACGGTTTCGGCGCGCGCCGCCGCCACCGCGACCGCGACTTCCGCCGTCTCGTGCTCGATGGCATCTAGCCAGTGCGGATCGCTGCGGCCGTCTTCCAAGAGCCGGTTGCGCGATCGCAACGAGCGTTCCAGCGCGTTGACGCGGCCGGAGTGCTGGGCGTCGACCGCCAGCACCAGGCGGTCGAGGAAGCGCCTTCGCTCCGACGCCGGCCCGTTGAACAACGGGTCCATCGACGGCGTCAGCCACACGACGCGCAGGTGATCGGCGAAAGCCGTGGCCGAACCGACGTTCTCGCGGTCGATGCGGCACTTGCGGTTGGTGGCGGCCTCATCGCCCGCGGGCGGATCGATGCCGGTGCCGAGCGTCGAGAGGCCGAGCATGCCCTCGATCTCGGCCGACACCGCCCAGGAGCCATCGCCCTCGGAAAACGCCAGTTCGTCCATGGTGGCACGGTGCAGGCCGCGCCCGGGCGCCAGCATCGAGATCGCTTCGATCAGATTGGTCTTGCCGGCGCCGTTGACGCCGGTGAGCACCACGGGGCCGGCCTGGTCGAGCGAAAGCTGCGCGGCGCGATAGCTGCGGAAATTCGTGAGCGTCAGGCGGCGAATGAAGGCGGCGGTCATTTCTCAAGCATCAATCGCGATTGGGGCTTCAATATTGCGCGCGCGTCGGCGTCGCCAGTCTATCAACGATCGTGCTGACGATGGCATCGGGCGCGGCGTCGACCGGAATTGCGATCGCGGGCTCGTCGGCGCCCGGCTCCTGCAAGGCGGCGAATTGGCTGTCGAGCAGCCCCGGCGGCATGAAATGATTGGTACGCGCGGCGAGCCGCTGCGCGATGAGTTCCTTGGCGCCTTGCAGATAGACGAAGCCGACGTCGGCATGGCCGTCGGCGAGGATGTTGCGATAGCTGCGCTTGAGCGCCGAGCATGTGACGACGATCGGCCGATGCGCCTGGCGCGCAGCCTCGATCCGCGCGGCAATCGCCTTCAGCCAGGGCAGGCGGTCGTCATCGTTGAGCGGAATGCCACGCGACATTTTCTCGATGTTCGCCAGCGGATGCAGGCTGTCGCCTTCGACCAGCGGCCATTGCAGCCGCTCGGCCAGCCTTGCCGCCACCGTGCTCTTGCCGACGCCGGAGACGCCCATGACGACGATGGCCGTCGTCCAATCGGGCGCCTGGGTCACCGGGCGCTGCGGCATCAGGAGCTGCCCTTGGCCTCGACGTGACCGCCGAAGCCGCGCCGCATCGCCGAGATCACCTTGTCGGCGAAATTGGCTTCGCGGCGCGAACGGAAGCGCGCATAGAGCGCCGCCGTCAGCGTCATCACCGGAATGGCGCGTTCGATCGCGGTCTGAATGGTCCAACGGCCTTCGCCGGTATCGTCGACCTTGCCGGAAAAGTCCTTGAGCCGCGCATCCTGCCTGAGCGCGGCGGCGGTCACATCGAGCAGTTTCGATTCGACGATGCTGCCGTGCCGCCAGACTTCGGCGATTTCGTCGATCTTCAGCGGCAGCCGCTCGGCTGCCGGCACGGACTCGTCATTGGCCTCGGCCAATATCTGAAATCCCTCGGCATAGGCCTGCATCAAACCGTATTCGATGCCATTGTGCACCATCTTGACGAAATGCCCGGCGCCATTGGGGCCGACATGCAGCCACCCTTGCGGTGCTGTTGATGTTGTCCCGGACGTTGCGCCACCGGGCGACAGCGCGGCAAAGACCGGCGCCAGACGCGCTACGACATCGCGTTCGCCGCCCATCATCAGGCAGTAGCCGGACGTGGCGCCGAGCACGCCGCCGCTGGTGCCGACATCGACGTGATGGATGGCGCGCTCCTTCAGCGCTTTGGCGCGGCGCAGGTCGTCCTTCCAAAACGTATTGCCGCCATCGATGATGGTGTCGCCGGCGTCGAGCAGTTCGGCCAGCTCGGCGATTGTCGTTTCGGTCGCCTCGCCTGCTGGCAGCATGACCCAGACCGCGCGCGGCGGAGTCAGCTTCTGCACCAAGTCCTTGAGGCCCGAGGCCCCCGTGGCCCCATCCGCCGCCAGCGCCTGCACCGCGGTCTCGGCATGATCGCTGACAACAACGCTGTGGCCATGCTTGATTAGACGGCGCGATAAATTCGCCCCCATGCGCCCGAGGCCGATCATTCCGATCTGCATGTGTTCATCCCGATCGTCGAACGACAGCGGAAACGGGGCTACACCCGCATCGGCATCAGGACATACAGCGCGCCCTTGGCGTCCTTGTCCTGAACCAAAGTCGGCGAACCCGGATCGGCGAGCTTGAGCACTGCCACTTCGCCTTCGATCTGCGCCGCGATGTCGAGCAGATAGCGCGAGTTGAAACCGATATCGAGCGGTTCGCTGTCGTACTCGACTTCGAGTTCTTCGGTGGCGGACCCTGAATCCGGGTTGGTCACCGACAGCACCAGCCGTCCGCCGGTGATCGACAGCTTGACGGCGCGGCCGCGCTCGCTCGACACGGTCGAGACGCGGTCGACCGCGGCCTCGAAATCCTTCTTGTCGACGATCAGGCTCTTGTCGTTATTGGCCGGGATGACGCGGCCGTAATCGGGGAAGGTGCCGTCGATCAGCTTCGAGGTCAGCACCACATTGCCGATCGAGAAGCGGATCTTGCCGACCGACAGCTCGATCAGGACTTCGCCTTCGCCGGATTCGATCAGGCGCTGCACTTCGGCGACCGTCTTGCGCGGCACGATGATGCCGGGCATGCCGGCGGCGCCCTCCGGCAGCGACAGCTCGACCTGCGCTAGCCTGTGCCCGTCGGTCGCCACCGCGCGCAAGGTCGCGGTCTTGCCGCTACCCGCGGCGTGCAGATAGATGCCGTTGAGATAATAGCGCGTCTCTTCGGTCGAGATCGCGAACTGGGTCTTGTCGATCAGCCGCTTCAGGTCGGCGGCCGGCAGGCTGAACTTGTGGCTCATCTCGCCGGCGGCGAGATCGGGAAAGTCGCTTTCCGGCAAAGTCTGCAGGGTGAAGCGCGAGCGTCCGGCGCGGATCGACAGCACGGCGCGATCGCCGGAGCCTTCAATGACGATCTGCGAGCCGTCCGGCAGCTTGCGGACGATGTCGTAGAACATATGCGCCGGCACGGTGGTGGCGCCGCCGGGGGCGACTTCGGCCGAAATCGAGTCGATGACTTCGAGATCGAGGTCGGTGGCCTTCATGCTGAGCTTACCCTTGTCGGCGCGGATCAGCACGTTGGCGAGAACGGGGATGGTATTGCGCCGTTCCACCACGCGATGGACGTGGCCCAGCGATTTCAGGAGTTCGGCACGCTCGACAGTGACTTTCATGGGAGACCCGCTTCAGCGCCTTTAAAATGAGCCCTTAAACCAGGCGCAACGGCAAGCCGGTCATCCGCGTGTGCGGAGCCGGGGGGCAAAGGTGGCAAGAGCGGGGCATTTAAGCAAGGGCGGCGGTGGGGTGGGCCAAAATTTCCCCAGGTGTGCACAGGCCGCGTTCCCCGGACGCGGCGCAGCACGCAGTGGTGCGCCGCAGATCCGGGGCCCCGCTTGCTAGAAAGCTGGGTCCCGGGTCTGCAGCGCGTCATTTCATGCCGCGCTGCGCCCGGGACACGAATCCGACCTACTCCTGCAACTGCCTCTTGAGGATCTCGATCTCCTCGGCCAGCGCCATGTCGTTGCCGACCAGGCCTTCGATCTTGCGAACCGCATGGAGAACCGTGGTGTGGTCGCGACCGCCAAACCTTCGCCCGATCTCAGGCAATGACCTAAGCGTCAGGGTCTTGGCCAGATACATCGCGACCTGCCGAGGGCGGACGACGTTGGCCGTCCGGCGCGACGACAACAGGTCGGAGCGGCTGACATTGTACTGCCGCGCCACCACCCGCTGGATGTCCTCGATCTTGACCCGCTTGGGCTCCTGCGGCCGGATCAGGTCGCGCACCTCGCGCTCGGCCATTTCCAGCGTGACCGATTGGCCGGTCAGCTTGTTGTGGGCGAGCAGGCGGTTGAGCGCGCCTTCCAGGTCGCGGCCGTTATGGGTGACGGTCTTGGCGATATAGGCCAGCACCGGCAGCGGCACGTCGAAGCTCGGATGGTGCGAGCGCGCGCTGACGACGCGGGCCTTGAGGATTTCAAAGCGCAGCTCCTCGCCGAGCGAGCCCATCTCGACCACCAGGCCGCCCGCCAGCCGCGAACGAACGCGGTCGTCGAGGCTTTCCAGTTCGGATGGCGGACGATCCGAGGCGATCACCACCTGGCGGCCGGCATCGATCAGCGCGTTGAGCGTGTGGCAGAACTCGGCTTGCGTCGACCTTGAAGGCAAGCGCGGTCTGGGTGCGCAGCGCCGAGACGAAGCCGTACATGAACTTCTCGGCGGTGAGATAAAGAACTTTGCGCTCGCCGCCCGCGTTTCCGGCCCAGGTGATGGCCTGCAACAGATGCGTCTTACCCAGGCCGACACCGGCATGAATGTAGAGCGGATTGAACATCACCGGATCGGCGCGGCGGGCGGCGGCGACCTGACGAGCGGCGGCCTGCGCCAAGGTATTGGAACGGCCGACCATGAAACTGTCAAAGGTCAGTCGCGCGTCAAGCGGCGAGCCGCCAAGGGCTTCATGCACGCCGGGATCGCCGGCCAACATCGGACGTCCCACGCCGGCGCCATTGTTGAAGCGGCTGGCGGAATCGCTGGCGGCCATCAGCTCGGCTTTCGGCTTCGGCTGCACCGTGGTCTTGAGCACGGCTGAGCGCACGATCAGCTCGATGCGGCCGACCTCGTTCTGCTCGGTCTGCCAACAGGCCAGCACGCGTTCGGCATAATGCGACTGAATCCAGCTCTTGAGGAAGCGGGTCGGCACCGACAGGCGCACCACGCCGTCGGCGAGCTGCTCAAGGTCCATGCGCGCAAACCAGCTCGAAAAGACGTCGTCGCCGACTTCGGCGCGCAGACGTGCCTTAACCCGCGACCAGCTCTCGTTGTCATCGTTGGACATTTTTTTCTTCTCTATCTGCTGAATCGGTTGGACGGATATGAGCGGCTCGGCATGGCGGCACGGAGCCGCCCACGCACCGGGAATGGGACACAACAAAGATCACTCGAAAGGGTCGTTGGGAGGCGTCGGATCCGCTTTAGGCGTTGAAGGGCCGGCGGGACGTCTTCGGAACGAAACGAAAGATGTGGCGCGCTAATTGAGAAATGGCGGTGCAAAAACCGGGCGGACCACCGGCGCCGACCAGGCGCCCATAGCGGGGCGGCTGCGGGCGACAAGGGAAAATGAACGGGCCGACGGTCGGGAATGACGAACGATGGCGCTGCTCGAGCCTAGATTGAGCGACGCACTCTTCCGTGCGTCCATGCACCGTATCGAAACACATTCCACTGTCGTCATCATGACCCCCCGTTATCGCCTTCGGGCTCTCGCCCCAGTGTCTGCTTCGCTCCCTGCTCTCGCAGGGCATTATTTCGCCGTCTAACACGCTAGACGTCTAACTTGCGTCCCACGAACGAACGAGATCCCGCGTTGCGCGATGTAGCTCGTTCGGGTGTCGGTCGCCGCATCGGTCAATGAGCCGTGCCATCTTGTTCCCTGCGGACAATAAACAGCCGGTCTCATCTGCTGATGAGCGCAGAACCAATCCTTGTTCCTGAGCGCGCTCGGGATGCCCTCGCGCAAGTTCAAAAATACACAAGGCGATGCGCGGGGCAATTTTTTTAAATGGCGATGTGTCGCGCAGCCCGCTCTGGGTCGCGCTGCTGTCGCGTCAGAAACCGGTGCATAGTTTCCAAGGTGTTGATGACTCGTTAGGAATCACCGTGGTGCGGCGCATCGTGTTTCATTGGCGCGGGTCGGAATTTTTTATCGATGCGATGCCGGAAGTGCCTGCGGCATAGGTATTTCCGGGTCCTATCCCCCGCTTTCTCTGTAAGTCATTACATAGTCGCTGATATTTTTGATCGATGGAGCAGGGTAACTCCCGCTCGAAACATGCGACGGCGCTACAGCGCGCTCCGCCTGCATTGCGATATGTCCAGTGGAATCTTGGCGCGCAGATTTCCGCGACAGGGCAATGACAGATTCACGAACGCATGCGTGCGGGGTGCGTAACCGCACCCCGTTTCAAAACATTGTCATACGTTTTTTGAGAAAGAGCCACGCAATTCAACGTGGCTGGTCGTCCGGAGTGTCTGCTAGCGGACCGACGGAGCGAACGAACGTTCGGTCGCGGCGCTAGTGCCTGACAAGATTACCTGGACAAACTACTTCGCGGCCAGCTTGGCGATGCGATGGACCAGACGCGAGACCTTGCGGCTGGCGGTATTCTTATGAACGACGCCGCGCTGCGCTGCACGCATAATCGCCGGCTCCGCTTCCTTGATCGCCGTCATTGCCGCAGTGCGGTCGCCGGAAGCGATCGCTTCTTCGACCTTGCGGACTGAATTGCGCAGCACGGTGCGGCGCGATTTGTTGATCTCGGTCTTGCGCGCGATCTTGCGGGTGGCTTTGCGGGCGGAACTGGTATTGGCCATTTAACTCTCGTTCGTATCCAGGCGACTGGTCTTAGCCTGCGGATCAGTCCGCAAAAGCGACCGGTCTATGAAAAGATTGTGGGGGCGAAAAAACGCGCCTCCAGTGGCGTGGCTTATAGTCAGCCCTCGCCCGGGCGTCAATGTCGGAAAATTACGACTTTACGGCGGCTTTAGGCCGCTTTTATGGCCCGAATGGCGTCGTATCCGGCGGTAATCGCCTCGCGGTCGGCGCTGGGAACGGCAGCGAGCGGCGGCCGCACGCGCGCCAGCGCCGGGTCGTTATGGATATGGGCGAGCAATGTCTTGACGCCCGAGACCAGCGGACGGCCGTCGAACAACTTACGGATCGCCACCGCGGCGTCGAGCGCGGCGGCATCGCCCTGCGCCCAGGCGCGCGCGCACAAATCCGCGTTGAGATTGGCCGTCGCCGAAATGCAGCCGGCAAACTCACCGCGGCGCGCGTCCAGCAGGCAGGCCTCGGTCGACGGGAAAACGGCGAAGCCGCCGAGCGCGGCAGCCGAGCGCGCGAAGGCCATGTCGCCGGAGGAGTCCTTCAATCCCACGATGCGGGACGGAAACGAAGAACGCAGGCGCTTGATCAGCTCGACGTGCCACGGCAGTCCGGACAGCTCCGGGTAGTGATAAAGATAAATAGGCAGCTTGGCGTCTGCCGTCGCCTTCACCAGTGCCTCGATATAGGCAACCAGGCCATCGTCCGGCACGCCTTTGTAGTAAAACGGCGGCAGCACCAGCGCGCCGGCAAAGCCGAGCGCGGCGGCGTGACGTGTTAGCGCGACGGCGTCGGATACCGATGGCGCGCCGGTGCCCACCATCAGGCGGTCCATCGGCACGCCGTTTTTCTTGTAGGCATCCATCACCGCCTTGCGCTCGTCGAGCGAGAACGACGTCGCTTCGCCGGTCGAACCCAGCACGTTGAGGCCATCGCAGCCATTTGCGAGCAGATGCTTCGCCAGATCGGTGGCGCGCTTGAGGTCGGGCGCGCCGTTCTCGTCGATCGGCGTGGCAACCGCGGCGATGACGCCAGACAGGGTCTTGCTCAAGGCATTTCTCCAGATATTCGTTTTGACGTCGCGATGGGGCGGCGTCAGCCGCTCACATTATAGGCCGATAGCGCCGCCATATTGACGATCTGCGTGTCCTTGGCGCCGAGTTGGACGATCTGCACCGGACGGTCAAGACCGACCAGCAGCGGTCCGATGACGGTGGCGCCGCCCAGTTCCTGCAGCATCTTGGTCGAGATCGAGGCCGAGTGGAACGCCGGCATCACCAGCACGTTGGCCGGGCCCGACAGGCGGCAGAACGGATAGGCCGCCGCCAGTTCCGGATTGAGCGCGACGTCGGCGGCCATGTCGCCGTCATATTCGAAATCGACCCGCTTGTGGTCGAGAATCTTGACCGCCTCGATCACCTTGGCGGAACGCTCGCCGGCCGGATGGCCGAAGGTCGAGAAGGCGAGCATGGCGAGGCGCGGCTCATAGCCGAGCCGTCGCGCCACGCCGGCCGCCTCGATGGCGATGTCGGCGAGGTCTTCCGCCGTCGGCATCTCAGTGATCGCGGTATCGGCGACCACGACGGTGCGGCCGCGCGCCACCACCAGCGATACGCCGATCACGCGGTGGCCGGGCTTGGGATCGATCACCTTGCGCACGTCCTCGAGCGCGACCGAGAAGTTGCGGGTGACGCCGGTCACCATCGAGTCCGCATCGCCGAGCGCGACCATCAGCGAGGCAAAATAGTTGCGATCGGTGTTCACCAGCCGCTGGCAATCGCGCAGCAGATAGCCGTGGCGCTGCAGCCGCTCATAGAGATAGTTGAGATAGACATTGTTGCGCTTCGACAGCCGCGCATTAATGATCTCGATGCCTTCGCCGAGCGCGATGCCCGCCTCCTTGGCGGACGCCTGCACGCGGTCCTCGCGCCCGACCAGGAGCGCGGTGCCGAGCCCCTGCTGCACGAAACTGGCGGCAGCGCGGATCACTTGCTCCTCTTCGCCTTCGGCAAAGACGACCCGCTTCGGCGAACGGCGCAGCTTGGCATAGACCTGCACCAAGGTGCCGGCGATCGGATCGCGCCGCGCATTCAGCTGATGCTTGTAGGCCTCCATATCGACAATCGGCTTGCGCGCGACGCCGGTGTCCATCGCCGCCTGGGCGACCGCCGGCGGGATATGCGAGATCAGACGCGGATCGAACGGCGTCGGAATAATATATTCCGGACCGTATTTCGGCCGCCCGCCGTAAGTCGCCGCCACATCGTCGGGCACGTCCTCGCGCGCCAACGCCGCCAGCGCGCGCGCCGCGGCTATCTTCATTTCCATGTTGATCGTGGAAGCGCGCACGTCGAGCGCACCGCGGAAGATGAAGGGAAAGCCGAGAATATTATTGACCTGGTTGGGATAGTCGGAACGGCCGGTCGCCATGATGGCATCGTCGCGCACTTGCGCGACTTCCTCGGCGGTGATTTCCGGATCGGGATTAGCCAAGGCAAAAATGATCGGCTTGGGCGCCATCGACTTGATCATCTCTTTGGTAAATGCGCCTTTGACCGACAGGCCGAAAACGACATCGGCGTCTTTCATGGCGTCGGCAAGCGTGCGCGCCGAGGTCTTGACCGCGTAGCCCGATTTCCACTGGTTCATGCCCTCGGTGCGGCCTTGATAGATCACGCCCTTGGTGTCGCAGAGGATGAGGTTCTCCGGCGTGAAGCCGATCGCCTTCAACAGCTCCAGGCAGGCGATGCCGGCGGCGCCGGCACCGTTGCACACCAGTCTGGTGGTCTTGATATCGCGGCCGGTGAGATCGAGCGCGTTGATCAGGCCGGCGGCCGAGATGATCGCTGTCCCGTGCTGGTCGTCATGGAACACCGGGATGTCCATCAGCTCGCGCAAGCGCTGCTCGATGATGAAGCACTCAGGCGCCTTGATGTCCTCGAGATTGATGCCGCCCCAGCCGGCGCCGAGATATTTGACGCAATTGATGAATTCGTCCGGGTCCTCGGTCGAGACCTCCAGATCGATGGAGTCGATGTCGGCGAAGCGCTTGAACAAAACCGACTTTCCTTCCATCACCGGTTTGGCCGCCAAGGCGCCGAGATTGCCGAGGCCGAGAATGGCGGTGCCGTTGGTGATGACGGCGACAAAGTTG
>JAQSCR010000488.1 GCA_029945495.1 Pseudolabrys sp.
GTCGATCCCGCGTCTGCGCTGCTCGAATTCGTCCAGAACAACCGTGTCGATCATATCCTGATCGGCGCGCGCCACGACTCGCTGATGCGCACGCTGCTCGGCAGCGTCTCGGCCAAGGTCGCGGCCGAAGCGCCCTGTACGGTCACCGTGGTGCGGCCGCCGCGCACAGCGGCCTAGAGCCGACAGAACTTCGGCCTAGAGCCGATAGAACTTTGCCGCGTTGTCATGGAATACGGCGCGCTGGTCGGCCTCCGTGTATTCGGCCATCACCTTGCGATAGATGGCGAAGAAATCGGCGTAGCTGGCGTGCAGCTTCTCCAGCGGAAAATTGCTGCCGTAGATCGTGCGTTCGACGCCGAAAATCTGAATGACGTCGCGGATCACCTGGCGCGCCTGCGCATAGTTCAGCCCGAGCGTATACATGCCAAGCCCCGACAGCTTCACATGCAAGTTCGGAAAAGCCGCCATGGCGGCGAGCGCGGCGCGCCATTCGTTGATCGCCTCCGGCGTGCGCTCGGTCAACATGCCGGCATGGACCAGGATCATGCGCACATTGGGGAATGCCTTGAGGAGTTCAACCGCGTGCTTTACCTGATGCGCATAGACCTGCAATTCGAAATGCAGGTCGTGCTTCTCCAGCAGCGAGAACCCGCGGCGGAAGTCCGGATCGTTGCAGAAATCCGGCCGGCTGGCGCCCTGCCGCTCCGGCAGTTTGTCCCAGTACAGCATCTGGCGCGCGCCGCGTACATTCGGGAATTGCTTCTGCGCTTTCAGCGCGGCATCGGCGTCGGTCGCCGTCAGATCGACATTGCAGACGATGCCGTGCGGAAAGCCGTGCCTGTCGGCGGTCGCCTGCAGCCATTTGGTTTCCTCGAGCGCCTTGCCCGGACCCCACAGCGCGGTGACGTGCACCGATTTGACCGCGCCCTGCGGCACGATGTCCCGCATCCATTCCTCGACCGTATAGTCGCGGCGGATGCCGAAATAATCGCCGAACATGCGCGGCGGCGCCGGATCGGCCAGCCATGCGACATCCTTGCGCAACCAGATATGGTGGTGGGTGTCGATCATCGGTCCGTCGTAAAGCGGCATAGGCAATTCCCCGAACGGCGCGGCTTGCTTTTTGCTGGTATTTTCCGCCATTTGGCGCTTCCTTGACCTGTTCCGAACTGCGACCCAAGGCTTTTGATGCACTCGTTCGACCGATTTGCGCAAGCCACGCTCGACGACCTCAGAGGCCGCAAGGGATATTGACGTGAGCGCCTACTTCGTCACCGCGACCGGCACCGATATCGGCAAGACCTTCGTCACCGCCGGACTGATTCGCTATCTGCGCAATGCCGGCCAGCCGGTGAATGCGCTCAAGCCGATCGTCAGCGGCTACGATTCTTCCGTGGTCGAGACCAGCGATCCGGCAGTTCTGCTGCGCGCGCTCGGCCGGCAGGTTTCGGCCGACGAAATCGAGACCATCGCGCCGTGGCGTTTTCGCGCACCTTTGACGCCCGACATGGCGGCGGCGCGCGAGGGCCGGACTATCGACTTCGACAGGCTCGTCGATTTCAGCCGCGCCACCATCGATGCCGCCACCGGCATGCTGTTCATCGAAGGCGTCGGCGGAATCATGATGCCGCTGGAAGGCAAACGCACCGTGCTGGACTGGATGGCGGCGCTCGATATCCCGCTGCTCTTGGTGGTCGGCGGCTATCTCGGCGCCATCAGCCATACGCTGACCGCGCTCGATGTGCTGCGGCAACGCAAGCTTTCCATCGCCGCCATTGTGGTCAGCGAAAGCGAACGCGGAACGGTCGCACTCGACGACACTGTCGCCAGCATTTCGCGCTTCTCCGATGGCGTCGAGGTCGTCGGCCTGCCGCGCCTGCCCGGCGGTCTCACCGAGCATCCGGCCTTCGCCAAAATCGCTTCGCTATTATAATTTCGCCGTGCTTTTATAGTTTTGCGGTTTCGATAAAGCGGATCAGCGCGGCGACCGCCAGGCCCATATCGGCGGGACTGGCATATTCGGCCGGGTTGTGGCTGATGCCACCGCGGCAACGCACGAACATCATCGCAATCGGGCACAGCCTGGCCATCGCCGTGCCGTCATGGCCGGCGCCGGAAGCGAGGTGCAACGGCTCGCCACCAACGGCGCGAATGGCATTGGCGATGCCGTCCTGCAATACGGAATCGCACGGCGTGGTGGCGACGTCGCGCGTCTGGGTGATCGTCAGACCAAGCTCGCGGCGACTGGCGACGGCGCGAATTTCGGTTTTCAGCTGATCGACAAATTGCTGCCGCGCCGCATCGGAGCCGGAACGGATATCGACGATCAACGCGACGTTGCCCGGGATGACATTGGAAGCCGCCGCCGGAATGCGTAACTGGCCGACGGTCGCCACCACTTCACCTTTGGTTTCGCGCGCTAGTTTCTCGGCCAGTAGGATGACTTCGGCAGAGCCGGCGAGCGCGTCGCGCCGTAGCATCATCGGTACCGTGCCGGCGTGTCCGGCCTCGCCGAGGAATTCGACGTTGAGATAGCTTTGCCCGGCGATCGCGGTGACGACGCCGAGCGGCTGGCTTTTATATTCCAGCACCGGCCCCTGCTCGATATGAACTTCGACATAGGCCGCTGCGACGTCGCGCGTATAGGCGGCAGCCGCGATATCGTCGGGATTTTTGCCGTACTGCACGACGGCGTCACGCAAGGTGACGCCGTCTTTGTCGGCCATATCGAGGCGCGTGGCGTCGAAGGTGCCGGCGCAGGCCATAGACGAAGCAAGCGTCGCCGGAAAGCGCACGCCCTCCTCGTCTCCGAACGCCAGCACGGCGATGCCGAAGCCGAGCTTGCGCCCGGCGCTCGCGAAATGCTCGGCGGCGAGAATGCCGGCGACGACGCCGAACGGCCCGTCGAACATGCCGCCGTCGATCACGGTGTCGATATGCGAGCCGATCAGCAGCCGCTTCTTGCCGGTACCGGCCCAATGGCCGTGCACAGTGCCGAGCGCGTCTTCCGACACGTCGAGTTTGGCAGCGCGCATCCACTTCGCCACCAGGTCGGCGGCCGCGCGATGCTCGGGCGTGAGAAACTGGCGGATCAGCCGGTTCGGCTCGGCCGAGATCGAACCGAGCGTGCGGATCATGGTGTCGGCGCGCTCGCCAAGCGCCATTGCGTCGGGATCACTCACGGCAAGGCCTTACCCTGCGCGCTGCCACACTGCGCCACGCCATCAACTCCCGCGATAGGTCGAATAGCCGTAAGGCTGAATCAGCAAGGGCACATGGTAGTCGCGTCCGCCGGAGAGACCAAATCGCACTGGCACCAGATCGAGAAAGGCCGGGTCCGCCGTCATCGGTTTTTGCGCGCGATAATAGTCGCCGACATGGAAGGTCATTTCGTAGGTGCCCGGCGCCAGTGCCGCGCCTTCGAGCAGCGGCCGGTCAAGACGGCCGTCGCTGTTGGTGATGCCCTCCGCGAGGATGGCCGGCTCGTCGGCCCGCCGCAGCACCACGCGCAGCCCCGCCGCGGGTTTACCGGAAGTGGTGTCGAGGACGTGGGTGGTGAGCTTGGGCATGGCAACAACATAACAGGCTGGCCCCCCCGCGAAAGCGGGGACGCCGGTATTCAGACGAAAGAACGGTACTGCTCTTTAAGGAACCAGAATGACCGAACCGGTGGTTTTGCGGCCTTCGAGGTCCTTGTGCGCCTGGGCGGCATCCTTGAGCGCGTATTTGTGGCTGGCCGGAATCTTCACCACCCCGGAGCCGACGACATTGAAAAGGTCGTTGGCGGTCGCCACCAGGTCCTCGCGCTTGGCTGCATAATGATTGAGCGTCGGCCGGGTCGCGAACAACGAGCCCTTGTGCTGCAGCAGGTTGATGTCGAAAGCCTTGATCGGGCCCGAGGCCGACCCGAAGGACACGAACATACCGAGCGGGCGGATACAGTCGAGCGACTTCGGGAACGTGTCGTTGCCGATGCCGTCGTAGACCACGTCGCACAGCTTGGCGCTGGTGATTTCCTTGACCCGCGCCGCGAAGTCCTCGTCGCGATACAGGATGGTGTGATGCGCGCCATTCTTCGTAGCCAGCTCCGCCTTGTCCTTGGAGCCGACGGTGCCGATGACGGTGGCGCCGAGATGATTGGCCCACTGGCACAGGATGAGGCCGACGCCGCCGGCGGCGGCATGAACGAGAATGATGTCGCCCTTTTTGACCTTGAAGGTGCGGTTGAGCAGATATTGCGCGGTCATGCCCTTGAGCATCATCGACGCGGCCTGCTCGTAGCTGATGTTGTCGGGCAGCTTCACCGCCCGCTCGGCCGGCAGCAGACGCTCGGCCGCGTAACCGCCAAGCGGCACGACATAAGCGACGCGGTCGCCCACCTTGAGGTCGGTGACGCCCGGCCCCACTTCGGTGATCTGGCCGGCGCCTTCATTGCCGGACACGAACGGCAAGCCGACCGGCGACGGATACAGGCCGATGCGGAAATAAGTGTCGATGAAGTTCACGCCGCAGGCGTGCTGCTTGATCTTGATCTGGCCCTGCCCGGGCGCCGGAATCTCGATGTCGTCCAGCGTCAGGACTTCCGGACCGCCGGTTTTGTGAACGCGCACTGCCGCGACCATGTTTCACCCCTTGAATAAATTTCGTTTGTTGAATGGGTTGAGTTTCGGCGGCGATCATAGGCAGCCCGCTCGCGCCAGCGCAAGGCGGGCAGACCGAGGCAGGCAGCGCAACGCGTCAGCGCGCGCCCGACACACGAAGATTTGTACCATTAACGTAAGACGCAGCATCCGACAGCAGGAACAGGATGCCTTCGGCGACCTCCTCCGGCGATCCGGCGCGGCCTTGCGGCAGTGCCGACATCAACCGCTCGACCCGGCCCGGCGGCTGGATATCGGTGTCGATCATGCCGGGGCTGACCGCGTTGACGCGAATGCCTTCCTTGGCGACTTCGCGCGACACGCCGATCACCATCGAATCGACCGCGCCTTTGGCGGCCGCATACCAGACACATTCATTGGCGCCGCCGATCGTCGCCGCCATCGACGACAGCATGACGACCGAGCCGCCTTTGCCGCCGTGTTTGGTCGACATGCCGCGCACGCAGGCGCGCAGGCACAGCAACGCGCCGAGCGTATCGACGTCGAGCACCTCGCGGATGGTCTTACTGTCGGCCTCGTCGAGCCGCGACATCGGTCCGATGATGCCGGATGAATGGACGAAATGCGTGATCGGCCCCAGTTCCTCGACGGTCTGCGCGAACACGCGCTCGATGTCTTCTTCCTTGCCCATGTCGCCTTGCAGCGCGATCGCCCGGCCGCCGGCGGCTTTCACCGCGGCGACGACGGCCGCGGCGGCGTTCGAATTGCTGTTGTAGTTCACTGCGACGTCATAGCCTTTCGCGCCCGCCAGTTTCGCGGTGGCGGCGCCGATGCCGCGGCTGCCGCCGGCGACCAGAAGAACGGGACGAGACATGCGCGCAACTCCCCAGCGTGTACTATTATTGAGGCGATGGTTCGGCCCGGCGTAGCAAGCCCGCCACCAGGAAGTAAAGCGCGATCGCCGACAGGGCCGCGGCGATGGCCGGCGGCGGCGCAAGATCCTGCGCCACCGCAACGAAAGCGAGAGCGGCCCACAGCGCCATCAGCGCGATGTTGACGAGACGCAGACGCTTGACCCGCAGCGGATGCACAAAGCGCAACGGCACGAAGGTGAGCACGGCCAGCGCCAGCACCGCCGCCGCGGCGACCCAGGGCGGCGGCTCCAGCACGAACAGATAGAACGCGACCAGATTCCACACCGCCGGAAAACCGCGAAAATAGTTGTCGTCGGTCTTCATGTTGCGGTCGGCGAAATACAGCGCGCCGGTGACGACGACGACCAGCCCTAAAGGTATCGCCAGCATTTCCGGCAGATAGCCGCTGGCCGCGATCGCATAGGCCGGGACGAAAACGTAGGTGACGAAGTCGACGACGTAGTCGAGCCCCTCGCCGTTCCAGCGCGGCAGCACATGCGCGACATTGAAGCGGCGCGCCATCGGTCCGTCGACACCGTCGACGATCAGCGCCAGGCCGAGCGAGAGGAACATCGCCGCCCAGTGGCCGCCGGTTGCGAAGACGAGTGCCAACAGCGCCAGCGCCGCGCCGAACGCGGTGAAGACATGGACGGCGAAGGCGCGCAGCTCTGCGAGAGTCATAAGGGTTACTGATTGCCCCAATCGAGCTTGACGATTTCGGCCGAACGCCCGGTCAGGTTCCAGTTGCGGCCGAAGCCGCGGAAGCGCGACTTGTCGGACTTGGCGACGATGACGTCGGGGCCGATCCAGTATTCGCTGTTGCGGATGACGACGTTCTGTCCGTTCTCCTTGCCGCGCACCGGCGTAATCGCGCCGTCGACATATTTCTCGATGCGGATGCGGCGGGTCTCGCCGTCGGTCTCATAGGAAATTGGCACCTGATGCACGCCGAGAAACTGGCCGACCAAAATCGACAACAGATGCGTGGTGCCGCCGACGCGGCCGGTGAAGATACGCGTGAGGCCCTTGACCGCCTGGATCGAAGCCTTGTCATCGACGAACAGAGCCGCGGTCCAGTTGCCGCGCGACATGATGCCGGGCAGGTCCATCATCAGGCCGACATTGATGCCGGAGAGATCGACATTGTCGATATGGCCGTCGTCGATGCGCACCCCCGCCCAGGTCTGGCAGCGCCCTTCGGTTGGCGGATGATCGCCGAGCGACAGCACGCAGGGGCAGAACACCGTGCAATTGCACGACAGGGCCATTTCACCTTTGAGGGTCCACGCTTCGGTCACTCTTTCACTCCCCGCTCTTTTTTAAACGCTAGCTCAGATCACGCGGCCCGGCCAATGGGCCACGACCGCCGACATCACAAAGGCCAGACCGGCGGCGATCGACAGCACGCCGATGGCGTAAGTGAAGCGCTTGCCGGTGCCGATCTTTTCCAGCGTCATGACGATGCCGAGCGCCGCCATCCACACCACATTCATGACGCCGACCGCGAACATCACCACCATCATCGCCCAGCAGCAGCCGAGGCAGAACAGTCCCTGGCGCAGGCCGAGCTTGAACACGCCGCGCGGCGTCGTCGCCCAGTTGGTGAAGAAGAACGGAAACGGGCTGCGGCATTGCCGCAGGCACGCATGCTTCAATTCGGAGAATTGATAGAGGCCGGCGACGATGAAAATCGCGCCGGAGAACAGCCCACTCACCGAGGCCATACCTGGGTCGAGCAGCGCCGCGCGCGTCAATGCGTATTGCGCCAGCGTCGCGGCGGCGGCAAAGCCGAACCACACAGCCGTATAGCCACCCGCCAGCACGAAGGGCGAGACGACATGCTCGCCCTTGCGCGCGGCCGTGTCGGCTATTTCCGCGTAAGTCAGGATCATCGGCGCCGCGCTCGGCAGCATCATGGCGAGCGTCATTGCCCCCCACATCAGCGCCACCAGGGCAAAGCCGGTGAAGCCCCAGACGCCGTCCGGCATCAGAGCGACGCCGAACGTGGAACTGCACAAAATCGCGACCGCCCGCGGCAGCAGATCGAGCGCAGCCATGCCGGGGCCTCGGCTGCCTGCCGGCCCGCCCATCGAGGCGGTCAGCAGGCCGAGATAGAGCCAGCCCAGCGCCACCAGCATGATCACACATATAACGGCCAGCCGCTTCGGCCGCGCGAATACCGCGCCGAGCCGGCCGGCGGCCGGCGTGAGATGCGGAAGGCTATGGTCGGCGGCTTCGGTCATCGGGTTCCTTGCAGTCCAGGATGCATAGCGCATCGCACCGGGGACATGCTAATCCGCCTATAGGCGAACAGGATCGGGCGCTTTGATGCCGAACAAATTTGAGGCAATTGTGGTGGGCGGCGGTCCGGCCGGGCTGACGGCGGCGATCGCGCTGGCGGCCGGCGGGCTAGCGACGGCGCTGGTTGGCAAGCGCCCGGACCGGCCCGACAACCGCACCACGGCGCTCCTCGGCGGCTCGGTCACGGCGCTGCAGACGCTTGGCGTCTGGAACCTGTGCGCCGGCCAGTCGGCGCCGCTCAAGACCATGCGCATCGTCGACGATACTGGCCGGCTGTGGCGCGCGCCGGAGGTCAAATTCGAGGCCGGCGAGATCGATCTCGACGCCTTCGGCCACAATATCGCCAACCGCGATCTGGTGGCGGCGCTGGAACGCCGCGCCGTTGCGCTGCCGAACTTGAAGCTGATCAACGACGAAGTCACGGCGGTCGAACCCGACGACGATGCGGTTTCGGTCACGGCCAAGGGCGGTGATATATTGCGCGCCGCGCTCGTCATCGGTGCCGACGGCCGGCGCTCACTGTGCCGTACGGCGGCCGGAATCGACGTTAATGAGCACGCGTATAAGCAGGTCGCGCTGACGGTGATCCTCCGCCATTCGCGGCCGCACCGCGATACCTCGACCGAGTTTCACACCCCGCACGGTCCGTTCACTCTGGTGCCGCTGCCGGGCCTGCGCTCGAGCCTCGTCTGGGTGCTGGAGCCGCACCGTGCCGACGAGATCGTAGCACTGGATGACGCCACGCTCGCCGCCGAGATCGAGCGCGCCTCGCACTCGATCCTCGGCAAGATTGAACTCGATCCCGGCCGCGGGCTGTTCCCGCTCAGCGTCGTCACCGCGCACAGCTTCGGCGCCAGGCGCATCGCACTGGTCGGCGAGGCCGCGCATGTGATCCCGCCGATCGGCGCGCAAGGCTTGAACCTCGGCCTGCGCGACGCCGCCACCATCGGCGAACTGGCGGTCGAAGCGCACCGCGCCGGCAGCGACATCGGCGGCGCCGCTGTGCTGGGCGCCTACGACAGACAACGCCGCGGCGACGTCACCACGCGCGGCGTCGCCATCGACCTGTTCAATCGCACACTGCTCACCGATTTCCTTCCCGTTCAGGGACTGCGCGGCCTCGGCCTCTATATGATCGACAAGATCGGCCCGTTGCGCCGCGTCGTCATGCGCGAAGGCATCGCGCCGGCTGCTCGCCAGCCACGCCTGATGCGCGGCGAAGCGCTTTAGTCTTTCAGCGGCGGCGCCTTTTTGGCGCCCGGCGCCGCGCGGAACTGCGGCGCGATCGGCAGCGGCAGCGCCGGCATGGTCTTGCCCGATGCGGTTTCGATTGCGTGCGCGAACAGGCCGCGTTCGACGAAATGCGGATCGCGCACCGCTTCCTCCAGCGGCTTTACGACGGTGGCGCAGCAATCGGCCTGCGCGAACACCGGCGCCCAGGCGTCGGCGTCGCGCCCGGCGATCAGTCGTGCCACCGCGGCGCGGGTTGCTTGCGGATCGCGGCGGTCATCGATGAATTCCGGCGCAAGACCGATTGCCGCCGTGAAGGCGAGCCAGAATTTCTGCTCCAGCGCGCCGCACGCGGCAATGCGGCCGTCTTTGGTCGGATAGAGTTGATAGCGCGGCGAACTGCCGACCAGCGGAATTTCACCGGACTTCGGAAAGCGGCCGCTCGCTTGTCCCAGCGCCAGCGCGTACCAGCCGAAGGTGAACATCGCGTCGGTCATCGCGATGTCGATCTGACAGCCCTGCCCGCTTTGATCGCGCGCGCGCAACGCCAGCAGGATATTGATCACCGCCGGAAAACTGCCGCCGGCGATGTCGGCCGCCTGCAACGGCGGCACGACCGGCGCCTCAATCGGTCCCGGCTGCAGATCGAGCAACCCGCTATTGCCGATGTAATTGATGTCGTGCCCGGCCTCGCCGGCGCGCGGCCCGCTCTGACCGTAGCCGGAGATCGAGCAGTAGATCAGCTTCGGATTGATCTTGGCGACGTCGTCATAGCCCAGCCCCAGCCGCGCCATCACCCCGGGACGAAATTGCTCGATCAGAATGTCGGCGCGCGCCAACAAGGGCTTAAGCTCGGCGCGGTCCGCTTCGCTCTTGAGATCGAGCGTCAGCACCTGCTTGCCGCGATTGAGCAGCGCAAACGGCGCGCTCTCTCCGTCGACGATCGGCGGAAACCGCCGCATGTCCTCGCCGCCCGGCCGCTCGATCTTGATTACCTCGGCGCCTGCCTCGGCCAGCATCAACGCCGCCAGCGGCCCCGGCAGCAGCGTCGAGAAATCCAGGACAAGTAAACCTGCGAGCGGCTGCATGAATTACCTAAATAGCAACGGCGGCAGCGTACCGGTTTTCACCATCCACATCACGCTGGTCAGCGTCAGCACCGAGACGATGGTGCCGACCAGCACCGCGCCGGAGGCTTGCTCGACCCAGGTATCGTATTGCCGTGCGAACACAAACACGTTGAGCGCCGGTGGCAGCGCCGCCATCAGGATCGCGGTGTTGACCCATAATTGATCGAACGGCCCGAACAGCGACAGCAGCAGAAACATCAGGATCGGATGCAGCACAAGCTTGACCGCGGTGAGGAACGGCACCTCCCAAGGCATCTTCTTCAGCGGACGTAACGCCACGGTGACGCCGAGCGTGAACAGCGCACACGGCGCCGACGCATTCTGCAGAAACTGCATCAGCCGTTCGATCGCCACCGGCGGCTGGAAATGGATCGCGGCCGAGCCGATGCCGAGCGCGGTCGCGATCACCAGCGGGTTGGTGCCGATGCGCTTGGCCACATCCGTTGCGACCGACGCAATGCTCTTTTTGTCCGGGCTGGCGACCGCCATCATGAACGGAACCAGCGAAAACAGCAGCAACGTGTCGAAGCAGAAGATCAGCGCCACCGGCACCGCCGCCTGTGCCCCGAGCGTCGCCAGCGCCAGGCCGGGCCCCATATAGCCGATATTGCCGTAACCGCCGGCCAGGCCCGCAATGGTCGCCTCGTCAATGCGGCCGCCGCGGATGGCCATGCCGATGGCGAACGCCACCGCGAAAGCCCAGAACGTCGACAGAGTGGTAGCGAAGATGAAGTCGATCTGAGCCAGTTGCTCGAGCGGGGTCTGCGACAGGATGCGGAAAAACAGCGCCGGCAGCGACACGTAGACGATGAAGAAATTCATCCAGGCCAGCGCGGTATCCGGGATCTGCTTGATCTTGCCGCAAGCAAAGCCGATGAAAATTAGCCCGAAAAACGGCAGTGCCAGATTGAGGACGTCGATCATTCCTAGTGTCCCGATTCCGAAGTTCGCTAGCCCTTGCAGCACTCCCTTATGCGAACTTCGGAATCAAAGGGACACTAGCAATTATATA
>JAQSCR010000489.1 GCA_029945495.1 Pseudolabrys sp.
AACCTGACGATCACCGAGCCAAGCGCTGTGCATACCAAAGCGCCGATCACCGACCTCGATCAGCTCAAAGGCGTGCGTGTGCGGGCCCCGACGCCGAGCGTGACCGCGATGCTCAATGCCATCGGCGCCACGCCGGTCGGCATGCCGCCAGGCCAGATCTATGAGAGCGCGGAGCGCGGTGTCATCGACGGCAACGTGATGCCGTGGGGGCCGGTCGGCGCCTTCAAGCTCTATGAAGTGTTCAAGAACCATCTCAACGCCCGCATCGATGCGGTGGCTATGTACACGCTGATGAATGAGGCCCGATACAAATCGCTGCCGCCGGACATCCGCAAGCTGTTTGACGACAGCCGCAAGCACTTCGTCGACGTCTGGAGCACGCTCTGGAAGGAAACCGACGACAAGGCGATTGAGACCGCCAAAGCCGCCGGCAACAAAGTTGTCGATCTGCCCGACGCCAAGCGTATCGAATGGCGGGAAAAAATGAAGCCGGTGGTCGACGAATATATCGCCGAGCAGGCAAAGACCGTCGCAAACTCGCGTGAAATCTACGATGCGATGGTCGTGGCGCTGAAGAAATACGAGTAGCTTTCACCACAAAGCGGCGCCAGGCCAACCTGGCGCCGCGCCTCAGTAGCCGGTGACGCGATGCCATTTGAAATTATGAGCGAGCGATTGTTGCGGATGGTTTCGTTCGTCAGCACGACTACGTTCGTCATTGGCGTGCTGCTGACGATAACCGACATCGTTCTGCGCAGTGTCAGCACGCTTACGGTTTCAGGCATGGTCGACATCATGCAGTTGCTCATTCTGACTGGGGCCATGCTCTCTATTCCGCACGCATTTTTGACGGACCAGCACGTGGCGATCGACATTTTTTCCGACAAAATGCCGGCTGCCGCGCAATTGGTCTTGCGTATTGCGGCCGCGTTTCTGGCCATCGCATTCCTGTCCGGCGTCCTGTGGTTCTCGTTCGAACAGGCGACTAACGAGGCGGGCGACCGAAGTCAGACCATCGGCATTCCGATGACGTGGTATTGGGCGCCGTTTCTGGCCGGAATCGCGCTTTCAGTGTTTGCCAATGTCGTGCTGGCCATCCAGCTATGGCGACGTGGCCTGCCGGCGAAGGCGTTCGAATAATGTCACCGCCCATTATTGGCGCCATCGGCGTCCTCTCGCTTCTCGTGCTGATCGGCCTGCGCGTGCCGGTGGCGATTGCCATGGGTGTTGTCGGCATTGTCGGTGGGGTCGCGATCAATGGCTGGCTCAGTCTCGGCTTTGTGCTCGGATCCCAGCCCTTCGTGACGGTGGTGCCGTACTCGCTCTCGGTCATTCCGCTGTTTGTCATGATGGGCGCGTTTGCCGCGCGCGCCGGGCTGTCGGCGTCACTCTATCAGGCGCTGCATGCGTTGATCGGGCATTGGCGTGGCGGCCTGGCGTCGGCGACGGTCGGGGCCTGCGCCTTGTTCGGGGCAGTATGCGGCTCCAGCCTTGCAACTGCCGCAACTATGGCGCGGGTCGCGATCCCCGAAATGCGCTCACTCGGCTATGATGATCGGCTATCGGCGGGCGTGGTCGCAGCCGGCGGAACGCTAGGCATTCTCATCCCGCCCAGCATCATCATGGTGATTTACGCCATCATGACCGAACAATCGATCGGCCGATTGTTCCTCGCCGGCATGGTCCCCGGCTTCCTTGCGGCCGGCCTCTATATGGTGGCGGTTTTTGCCGTCGTTACGCTGCGTCCGGCGTTTGCGCCTCGCGCGCCGCGGTCGAGCGGGGCCGCTCGCTGGGCTGCGATTGGCCAGCTTGCGCCAGTTGCCGGTCTGTTCGGATCGGTCATGGGCAGCATCTATCTCAATATCGCGTCGCCGACGGAAGCAGCCGCGGTCGGCGCCTTTGGCGCCATGGTATTGGCGGCTTTGAAGCGCCAACTGACTTGGGAAGTCGTTCGCGAGTCGCTGGTGGAAACCGCGCAAACCACGGCGGTCATTTTTCTGATCCTGGTCGGCACGTCAGTCTTGCAGTTTTTCATCGAGACGTCGACATTGCCGACGCTGCTGCTGCAACTGATAAACGAGTTCAATCTGCCGCCGCTCGGCGTGATTATTGTTATTCTTGTGATTTACATAATTCTCGGCTGTTTTCTCGACAGCCTGTCGATGATGCTGATTACCTTGCCGATCTTCTTTCCGCTGATCGTGAAGCTCGGCTACGACCCGATCTGGTTCGGCGTTCTGGTGACGTCGGTGGTCGAAATCGGCTTGATTACGCCGCCGGTCGGGATGAACCTTTTCATTATTGCGTCCGTCACAGAACGTCTGAAATTTGAGACCGCGGCGCAGGGCGTGGTACCGTTTTTGATCTCCGACTTCGTAAGGCTGATATTGCTCGTCAGCTTTCCGGCTTTGTCGCTGTTCTTGCCCAGATTGTTGATGGGTTGACGCTTCATCAGGATTGGTTGGCATTTTTGGCAAATGCTAGAAAGCGGCCGCGGCCCTTCCGGTCTTGTTTGATGACGGTCTGGGCATAGGCCTTAAGATTCGCGTTTCCGGATCCGCATTAAATGCTGCCGATGGCAGGACATAATATTATAAAAGTTTGATATCAATCGACAAATTGCCATTACCCGATGATGGATGGGGCCGGCCGAGCGGAGTTCTGTCTTGGTTTCCTAAGGACTTACGGGCGCGCGCAGTCGGTGTGTCGTAATGCGGGCGTACTCTTTCTTTTCACAATCCAAGCCCCAATGCGCAACCGCGAAAGGGGCGACAGGCGCATTGATACCGTGGCAGGATGCTTTCTCAGTAATCGTGACTAAATAGACCCTGGGAACTTCAGAATTCGCCCTCTGCGCCCTGTGTCTCAGTTCCCCTCGTGCTCGTTTCCGAGGTTGCGAGGTATCATTGAACAGGCTCTTTTCGCGATTTCTTCCCACGATGACGTCGGCTCCGCCGTGGGCTGACGAAGAGACAATCCGTGAAGAGCTTTTCAGCGCCGAGCGCCTTGAGCAGCACGCCGAGAGCCTAGCTTCGGCGCAATCGGTCAGTTCACGACCGGAGAGAGGGCGACCTCTCGCGAAACGGGTTGACGACAACGATGAAGCCCTCATTGCGGCCTATCGGGTCATCGCAGCCGCCATTGCGGATAAGCGCCCCATAACGCCCGCGGCCGAATGGCTGATCGATAATTTTCATCTCGCGGAAGACCAGATCCGCGAAATCCGCACCGATCTCCCGGGAAGCTATTACCGGCAGCTTCCAAAATTGGCCGAAGGTCCGTTTGCGGGCTATCCGCGCATCTTCGAAATTGCCTGGGCCTTTGTTGCGCATACCGATAGCCGTTTTGATGTGGAGATGTTGCGGCGCTTCGTCATGGCGTATCAGCGCGCGCAGCCGCTCACGATCGGCGAGTTATGGGCACTTGCAATTACGCTTCGTGTCGTGCTTGTCGAAAATCTGCGCCGTGTCGCCGAAACCATCGTTGGCAATCAGGCCGCGCGTGAATCCGCCGATGCATTGGCTGATCTCCTGCTCAGCGGGGAGGGCAGGTTTCAAGGGGCGACGGCCTCGGCTCTGCGACCTTACGCAGATCGACCGTTGACGCGATCTTTTGTGGTTCAACTTGTGCAACGATTGCGCGATGAAGATCCGGCGACGACGCCCGCCCTTAGTTGGCTAGACGAGCGCCTGAGCGAGCAGGGCACCAACGCTGACGAGATCGTGCGTGAAGAGCATCGTAGGCAGGGCGCCGCGAACGTCACAGTGCGCAATATCGTCACCAGCATGCGTCTCATATCCGAATTGGATTGGGCGGAGTTCTTCGAGAGCGCCAGTCTGGTCGATGAGGAATTGCGGATAGGTTGCAATTTCATCGCCATGGAATTTGCCACGCGCGATCGCTATAGGCGCGCCATCGAAGAGCTTGCACGTGGTTCGGCCCATTCTGAAATCGACGTTACCCGGGCTGCCATTGTTGCTGCAAAGCGCGCAGAGGCCGGGCAGCAAGCCGGATCGGTCGGTTCGGACCAGCGCCAGCGGGATCCAGGATATTATTTGATCGGGCTGGGACGTCGCGCCTTCGAGGCTGAACTCGGCTTTCGTGCACCGCTGAAGGATTGGTTGGTGCGGGCGAACACAGCGCTGGGAATTTCAGGTTATCTCGCGGCAGTCGCGATCGCCGCCGGCATGCTTCTTTCATCGGCATTGTTCGTGGTCAGCGGGGATATCGGCGCTGGATGGACTATTCTGGCGCTGGCGGTTCCGGGGGTCTTTGTTGCGGTTGATGCCGCGATCACGCTGGTGAATCGTGCCGTCACCAATCGGGTCGGTCCGGCCGCGCTTCCCGGGCTCGAGCTTCGCGATGGTGTGTCGCGCGAATTCCGGACCATCGTCGTCACGCCGACGCTGCTGACGAACAGCGCAACAGTTGACGAACTGATCGAGCAGTTGGAAGTCCATTATCTCGCGAGTCCGGACGGCGATATCCGGTTTGCCCTGCTTTCGGACTGGGTTGACGCGGCCCATGAAAATGTTGCGGACGACGAGGCGCTTCTGGGTGCAGCGATCGAAGGGATCGCCCGGCTCAACCGGGAATACGGGCCGGCCTCTGATGGGCCGCGCTTCTTTTTGTTTCACCGTCGGCGGGTCTGTAGTGAAGGGCAGGGCAGGTGGATCGGGTGGGAACGCAAACGTGGAAAGCTGCATGAGCTGAACCGGTTGCTGCGTGGTGCCACCGACACCACGTTTGTGGCCATAGGTGGCCAGCTGCCTGTGCCGGCGGACGTGCGTTATGTCATCACCCTGGACACAGACACGCGGCTGCCGATTGGCGCTGCGAAGCGCCTGATCGGGAAAATGGCGCACCCGCTCAATCGGCCCAGGCTCGATCCCGTTTCTCGCCGCGTCGTTGAGGGCTATGGCGTGCTGCAGCCGCGGGTGACGCCGTCGCTTCCAACCGCGCGGGACGGTTCGCTCTATCAGCGCACGTTCTCGAGCCAGACCGGCATAGATCCGTATGCCGCCGCCGTGTCTGACGTCTATCAGGACCTGTTCGAGGAGGGCTCCTACAGCGGCAAGGGCATTTACGAAGTGGATGCTTTTGAGGCTGCCCTCGCGGGCCGCATTGGGGACAACAGCGTTCTTAGCCACGATTTGTTGGAAGGCATTTTTGTACGCGCCGGACTGGTCTCCGACGTTGAGGTCTTTGAAGACTATCCGGCCCGTTACGACGTGGATGCATCCCGCCAGCACCGATGGGCGCGGGGCGACTGGCAGTTGCTTCCTTGGATCTTTGGCAAAGCGACCGGTACGCTTGGCCGATCGGATATTCCGCCACTTGGTCGCTGGAAGCTTATCGACAATCTTCGCCGCACCTTGTCGGCGCCAGCGAGTTATCTTGCTCTGGTGACCGGGTGGGTCTTGTTAGCCCCGCAAGCGGCATGGCTCTGGACCGGGTTCGTGCTTCTGCCGTTCGCAATAACGGCGTTCCTGCCGCTCTTTGCGCGCGTCGTGCCGCGCAGTTCCGGAATTGCGGCCGGCAGTCATTTCCGTGCATTTCGTTTGGAGCTCAGAGTTGCCTCGCTCCAGTTCGGCCTACAGGTAGCGTTGCTCGCGCACCAAGCATGGCTGATGGTCGATGCTATCGGCCGTACGCTGATGCGATTGTACCGACGTCGGCAATTGCTGCAGTGGGTGACCGCAGCGGCCGCGAGTTCTGGCCAGGAATTCAGCCTCGCCCGCTTTTATCAGCGGATGCTGGGCGCTGTCGTGTTGGCTGTATGTGGGGCGCTTGCGGCGCTCGACGCCCAGCAAGGGGTTTGGTTGATCGCCGGTCCGTTGCTCGGCGCCTGGATGCTATCCCCGGCTATCGCCTGGTGGGCGAGTCGGATACCAGGCCCCGATGAGAGCGTGCTGTCAGACCCCGAGGCAGAAATCCTGCGGCTCACGGCGCGTCGCACTTGGCATTTCTTTGAAACATTCGTGACGGCGGAAGACAATTCGCTGCCTCCCGACAATTTTCAGGAGGATCCCCACCCGGTTGTCGCGCACCGCACCTCGCCGACCAATCTTGGGCTCTATCTTCTCTCCATCCTTGCTGCGCGCGATTTCGGCTGGTTGGGCCTTACGTCGACAGTCGACAGGCTGGAAGAAACGCTTGCGACCATGAATCGTCTGGAGCGGTTCCGAGGCCATTTCTACAATTGGTATGACACGCGCGATCTTCGGCCGCTCGATCCCAGATACGTATCGTCGGTCGACAGCGGCAATCTTGCCGGCCATCTGATAACGCTTCGGAGCGCATGACGGGAGATGCTGAAGACGCCTGTGTATCATCCGGAGGCGCTCCCGGGGAACGCCGACGCGGTGAAACTAGCTCGTAATGCGCTGGACGTACTCAGCGGCGACCACCGAATATCGGAGGCCGCCTGCAAACAGCTCTTCATCGCGCTTGATTCATTTAGCGAACCCTTGAATGAGCCGGCAGCTTCGCCTGCGGACTATGCTGCCCGCTTGGTGGATCTAAAGACGAAATCTGAGGAGCTTCCCAAATTAGCGCGGGCCTTATTCGAGGAAGGCTTCAAGGATGTTGCCGACATAGCCGATATCGTGATCTGGACCGAGGCGGTGGCATCTTCGGTTCAGTGTCATCAACGCGACGTCGATAGGCTGTTCACCTGGCGCGGGCGCGATGATCGTGACCTGAACGTCTCATCCGCACCGACGCTGACGGATCTGGGCGATCACGTCCTTGCACTGAACGACGATTGCACGGCGGGCGTCACTGCAGACGAGGCCAGGGCTGCTCGTCGCATGGAGGCGGACCAAACGGCACTTGCCGCCCAAGCGCTCATCGAGAGAATTGAAAACATCGACCGCATCGCCGGAACCATGTTCGACGAGATGCAATTCGGTTTCTTGTTGGACCGGCCCAGGCAGTTGCTGTCGATCGGGTTTCAATGTGCCGAGGGCACGCTCGACCCAAGCTGCTACGATCTGCTGGCGTCCGAGGCGCGCTTGGCGAGCTTCATCGCGATAGCCAAAGGCGACATTGCACCGAAGCATTGGTTCAAGTTGGGGCGAGCGGTTACCCCGATTGGCCGCGGCTCGGCCCTGATCTCGTGGTCGGGGTCGATGTTCGAGTATCTGATGCCGGAACTGGTGATGCGCGAGCCGGCGGGGAGCTTGCTGCAGCAAACCGCTAAGCTGGTCGTCAGCCGGCAGATCGAATACGGCGCGCAACGAGGCGTCCCGTGGGGAATTTCGGAGTCGGCTTATAATTTCCGCGATCTAGAGCTCACCTACCAGTATTCCAATTTCGGTGTTCCCGGTCTCGGCCTCAAGCGCGGTCTCAGCGAAAACATCGTCGTTGCCCCTTATGCGACCTTGCTTGCATCAATGATCGATCCAGAGGCGGCGGTGCGGAACCTCTCAAGCCTGGCGGCTGCGGGCGGATCCGGGCGTTACGGTTGGTATGAGGCACTGGACTACACGCCTGGGCGAACCCCGGAGGGCAAGAACGTTGCGGTCGTGCGGGCCTATATGGCCCATCACCAGGGGATGAGCTTGGTGGCAATCGCTAACACACTTGGCGGCGGCGCGATGCGGTCACGTTTCCACGCCAATCCAATTGTGCAGGCGACAGAGCTATTGTTGCAGGAACGGCCGCCGCGCGACGTCGCGGTCAAATGGGTACGCGCCGAAGAAGTGAGCCAAGTGACGCTGGTGCGCGAACTCGTGCCGCCCATGCTGCGCCGGTTCCGTTCGCCGCACGATCGTGTTCCGCGCAGCCATCTTTTGTCGAACGGCCGCTACGCCGTCATGATAACAGCCGCCGGAGCGGGTTACAGCCGCTGGCGCGATCTAGCCGTATCGCGCTGGCAAGAAGACGTCACCTGAGATCCTTGGGGGTCGTATATCTATCTTCGGGATGTCGACAGCGGGGCTATGTGGTCGGCGGGCTACCAACCGAGCGGTGCCAAGCCGGACAACTATGAAGTCGTGTTTTCCGAAGATCGCGCCGAGATTACGCGGCGTGATGGCGCCTTGACGACCACTCTCGACGTCATCGTATCCCCGGAGGATGACGGGGAGGTCAGACGCGTCTCAATCACGAATTATGGCTTGCGCACGCGCGAAATTGAGCTGACTTCCTATTCTGAGATCGTCTTGGCGCGGCCAGGCGACGATGCAGCGCACCCGGCATTTTCGAAGCTTTTTGTACAAACCGAATTCGTGCCCGAACTGGGCGCCCTTCTGGCGACCCGGCGAAGGCGTTCGCCGGCGGAACCGGAAGTGTGGGCCGCCCATCTGGCCGTTTTGGAAGGTGACGCCGCCGACGATATGCAATTTGAGACCGACCGGGCGCGTTTCCTCGGACGGGGGAACGGAGTTCGCTCTCCGATCTCCGTCAGAAGCGGGCATTCGCTGTCCAACACGGTCGGAACGGTCCTCGACCCGATCTTCAGCATCCGCCGGCGCGTGAGCATCAGACCTGGCGCGACCGTACGCGTCTCGTTCTGGACGCTGCTCGCGCGCTCACGTGACGATGTTGTCAGCATGGCCGACAAGCACCACGATGTTGCGGCGTTCGAACGCGCGGCGACTTTGGCCTGGACCCAGGCGCAGGTCCAGCTTCATCATATTGGAATAACGGCGGACGAGGCGCACCTCTTTCAGCGCATTGCGAATCGCATTCTCTACTCTGACCCCACACTGCGGCCATCGTCGGAAATCTTGAAACGCAACGACCTCGGACCGTCGGCGCTTTGGGCGCACGGCGTTTCCGGCGATCTGCCGATTGTGCTGTGCCGGATTGACGACGCGACACACCTGGAGACCGTGCGCCAATTGATCCGCGCGCAACATTACTGGCGGATGAAGCAGCTCGCCGTCGACCTGGTGATCGTCAACGAGAGAAGCACTTCTTACGTCCAGGACCTGCAATCTGCTCTGGAAGCGATCATCCGGACAAACCTGCGAATTCCTGAGCGCCGGAAGGGAAGCCTGTTTTTGCTGCGCGGCGACATGTTGTCGAACGAGGTACGAAACCTGTTACAGACGGTGGCGCGCGTGGTCATCGTGAGTCGACGCGGCAGCCTTGCCGAACAAGTCAAGCGTTTGCAAGAACTCGCTCCCGCAGCTGAACCGCCGCGCCTGGAGCCGCGAAGCGTGACGCCGGCCGAGTTCGTTGCGCCGCCGCCGCTCGAATTCTTCAACGGGGTCGGTGGGTTTGATCGCGATGGGCGGGAATACGTCATCGTCCTCGATGGCGATCGGGAAACGCCCGCGCCGTGGGTGAATGTCATAGCCAATCCCTCGTTCGGCTTCCAGGTCTCGGCGGACGGCAGGGGGTACACCTGGTCGGTCAATAGCCGGGAGAACCAACTGACGCCGCGGTCGAACGACCCGGTCAGCGACAGCCCTGGTGAATGCATTTATGTGCGTGACGATGACAACGGAGAAGTCTGGACGGCAACCGCTCTACCGATTCGCGATGATGCGTCGCGCTATATTGCCAGACACGGTCAGGGCTATAGCCGGTTCGAGCATACGTCGCATGGAATTGCACTCGATCTTCTACAGTTTGTGCCTCTCGACGACCCGGTCAAGATTTCCAGACTGAAGATCAAGAACGTCTCGGGTCGACGGCGGCGGCTATCCATAACGGCCTATGTAGAGTGGGTGCTCGGACCTTCGCGGACCACTTGCGCACCCTATGTGGTCACCGAGATCGATCCGAGAACCGGCGTGATGCTCGCGCGCAATCCATGGCGCATGGAGTTCGGCTCGCGGGTGGCGTTTGCCGATATGGGTGGCAGGCAGCGCTCTTGGTCCGGTGATCGCACCGAGTTCATCGGCCGGAACGGAAGCTTCGGCTTGCCGGCGGCGCTCGCCAAGCGAGATCCACTGTTCAACCGGGTCGGCGCCGGTCTCGACCCGTGCGGTGTTCTGCAGACCGGGGTCGAGATCCCGGCCAACGCCGAAGTCGAAGTTGTTTTCTTGCTCGGCGAGGCTGCGACCGGAGCGGAAGCCCTGGCGCTGGCTGAACGCTACCGTGCCAGTGACCTCGATGAAGTGTTCGGCGATGTGACCCGCTACTGGGACCGGACGCTTGGCGCGATGCAGGTGCGGACGCCTGATCGCGCGCTGGACGTTCTGCTGAACGGTTGGCTACTGTATCAAACGATCGTATGCCGCGTATGGGCCCGCTCCGGTTTTTACCAGGCGAGCGGCGCTTATGGCTTCCGCGATCAACTCCAAGACGGGATGGCGCTGTGCCTGTCGCAGCCGGGCATGACGCGCGAGCATCTTCTGCGCGCCGCCGCACGGCAATTCACCGAGGGCGACGTGCAGCATTGGTGGTTGCCGTCCTCCGGCAAAGGCCTCCGTACGCGTGTTTCTGATGATCTGCTTTGGCTGCCCTACACCACGGCCCAATACGTCACTGCGACCGGGGATGCGACCGTTCTCGACGAGCAAATCCCGTTCCTTGAGGGAATGCTTCTCACGGCCGATGAGCACGACGCGTTCTTCCAGCCCATGCCGTCGGATGAGAAGGCCACGCTCTTCGAACACTGCGCGCGTGGTCTCGATCGCAGCCTTGCGGTTGGACGGCACGGGCTGCCGCTGATCGGTGGCGGCGACTGGAACGACGGCATGAACCTGGTCGGCGCCGGCGGGCAGGGCGAGAGCATATGGTTGGGGTGGTTTCTGTGCGCCACCATTGCAAATTTTGTCGCCTTCGCGGAGCAGCGGGGTCAACACGAGCGAGCCACGATCTGGCGCACGCACGCAGCCTCGCTGCGCGAGGCCCTCGAACGCGAGGGTTGGGATGGCGACTGGTATCGCCGCGGCTATTTTGACGACGGAACCCCGCTCGGCTCCGCATCGAGCAGCGAGTGCCGTATCGATTCGATTGCCCAGTCATGGGGGGTGATTTCCGGTGCGGCGGAACCGGCGCGCGCCGTGCGCGCCATGAAAGCGGCGGACGAGAACCTTGTCTTGCGCGATGAGGGGCTGGCGCTGCTGTTTACGCCACCGTTCGACAAAACCCCGCTCAATCCCGGCTACATCAAGGGGTATCCGCCCGGCATCCGCGAGAATGGCGGTCAATATACTCATGCGGCGA
>JAQSCR010000490.1 GCA_029945495.1 Pseudolabrys sp.
GCTATCGGCGGCAACTACCGGCTCGAAGGCCAGCGCGATGCGGCGGTCGTTGAGCGCGGCGACGATTTCATCGGTGGCGCGTAAAGACTCCTTGCGCAGCGCGTCGCGTTCGACGTTCGGCGCATAGGCGGCAAACGAGCCGTAGCGCTTGGCGCGCGCGGCGGCGAGCGCATCCTGGGCGCGGCTGAGCACTTCCGACAAGGTGCGGGCATGACGCGGCGCGGTGACGCCGCCAATGGTCACGGTCACCGCTGCGGAGCCGGCCGGGGTCACGATCGGCTCATCGCGGACGCCGGTCAGCAACCGGTCGGCGGCGACCGCCAGTTCGTCGGGCGTGCAACTGGTCAGCACCACGCCGAACTTGTTGCCGGAGATGCGGCCGAGGTGATCCTTGCTGCGCAAGCGGGCGCGGATGCGCTTGGCGACCTCGGCGATGACGTTCTCGGTGACGTCGAAGCCATAGGCCTCGTTCAACCGGCCGAGATGATCGATGGTAACCAGCAGAAAACCGCAGGAGCCGCGGAAGCGGATCGTTTCGTCCAGCGTCGACGCCAGCAACGCGGTCAATGAGGCACGATTGAATTCGCCGGTCAGCGGATCGAACTTGGCGAGCTGAAGAAGATCGGCATCGCGCGCGTGGCGCGCATCAATGGCGCGCACCACGCCATGCGCGCGCAACGGCTTGCCATCGGGACCGGCAAACCAGCGGCCGGTGTCTTCAATCCAGGTTCGCTCTTCGATGCCGCGCTTGAAGGCGTATTGCAGCTGATAGGCGACGCCGTCGCCGGTATCGCGCTGGGTTGATTGATTGATCGCATCGACGCGGCTTTTTCCGCCGCCGGCATCGATGCGCCGCGCGAAGGTGGCGCCGGTCGAAAGTTCGTTCATGGCAGGGACGCCAAGGACCGCGGCGGCATTGCCGCTCCAGGTCAGGACATCGGTGTCGAGCCGCCATTCATAAGCGGCATCGCCAATCGACCGCAAAATTTCCGCGGCGTCCAGGACACCGGCGGCTTGCTCGAAATGGGTCACGCTCGCCCCTTTTTGGGAACGCCACGCCGCGCCGGGCGTTGCCTCGTCAGTTAATGCCGGGCCGGAAACTACCGCCAATCCCTAAATAATTAGAAAAACGGCGGTTTGCGCGGCCTTAACCACGTTCAACCGCCGCCGGCACGGCGCTTGCCAATCTGAGTGAGGACAATAGCTCATTGTCCCGAACTGAGACAGGCCTTGCCTATGCGAGTCGATACCATCCAACAAGCCGCGTCCGCGAAATCGGGCAGATTTGCCGACGGATTTGACGGCAGCTTTGACGGCGAGGTGGCGCACGAAACCGCCGACGCAGCCGCGGCGGAAAGCCGGGCTTTGGTGGTGACGGCAACCCAGGCCACCGTCCCGGCGGTACCGATCTATCGGCAGGCGGCATTCCTGGCGCATCTTATCGCCACCAAAGACAAGCTGCCGCAGACCCGCACCAAGCGCCGCGCCGAGCCGTCGGAAGCGATTGCCGCTTACCAGTTCGCGAATACGCTGACGCGGCTGTAAAATCCGGCCGAAAATGATATTATCGCGGCGTCTTTCCGATTTGCGAATCAGGAGGCGCGCGTGACCCAGCCGACCGAAGCCGCCATTATTGAACCGCTCGTGCGCGATCTGGTCGAGTGGGTCGCCAAAGAACCGCGCCAATATCGCGACGTGATCGATACCTGGCGCACGTCCTGCCCAAGGCTGATGGTTTGGGAAGCGGCAAGCGACCGCGGCTTTGTCGAGCGCAAACTGGTCGATGGCCAGGGCTCTTGCGTCGTCGTCACGCAAGCAGGCCAGAGCTTCGTGAACGCTTACGCAAAAGCCGACGCCTAGAGCCCCGGCTTTGATAGAATCAAAGCCGGGGCTCTAGCTCTTTGTTTTGACGCGTTTTCTTCACGCGAACCGGTTTCCACTTCGCTCGAAAACGCTCTAATACCCGAGCGCCAGTCCGTCCTTGCGCGCATCGGAGCCGCCGATCAGCACGCCGCGATCCCAGTCGATCTTGACGATCTGCGACCCGCCCCACGGCGTTTCCGCCTTGGCGACCGTATGGCCGCGCGCGATCAGGCCGTCGATGGTCGCCTGCGGCGTGCCGCTTTCGACAATCGTCTGCTCGCCTTCGTAGAAGAAGCGCGGGCAATCGATCGCCTGCTGCACGTCCATGCCGTAATCGAGCATGTTGTTGACGATCTGCACGTGTCCCATCGGCTGATAGGCGCCGCCCATGACGCCCATGCTCATGTCGCAACGGCCGTCGCGCATCGTCATGCCCGGAATGATGGTGTGCAGCGGCCGCTTGTCCGGCCCGAACGTATTGGGATGATCCGGCTCGAGCGTAAAGCAGGCGCCGCGATTGGTCAGCATGATGCCGCTCTTCTCGGTGCAGACGCCGAGCCCGAACGCCGAATAGAGCGAATTGATGAACGACACCGCCATGCGGTCTTTGTCGACGACGCTGAGATAGATTGTGTCGCTGCCCGGCGCCGGCGCCTTCGGCAGTTGCACGCGCTTGTTCATGTCGATCAAGCCCGCAAGCTTCTTGCCGAAGCTCTTGTCGAGCAGGTCGGCGACCGGCGTGCGCATATGCGCTTCGTCGGCAATATGGGTGTCGCGCACGGCATAGGCGATGCGCGCGACTTCCAGCATCAAATGGTAGCGTTCCGGGCCGTAGGGATCGAGCGCCGCGACGTCGAAATGCTCCAGGATGTTGAGCATCACCAACGCCACCAGGCCCTGCCCGTTCGGCGGGATTTCGACCAGGTCGAGACCTTTGTAATTCGTCGAGATCGGCGTGACGCTGTCGCCGCGATGATTGGCGAAATCCTGCGCATCGATGAAGGAGCCCTTCGCGCCCAAGGTCTGCGCCATGTCGTCGGCGAGTTCGCCTTCGTAGAAAGCGCGCGCGCCATTGGCGGCTATGGTTTTCAGCGTCTGCGCCAGCGCCGGAAAGCGAATGACATCGCCTTGCTTCGGCGCTTGGCCGTTGAACAGATAATGCTTCGATGCGCCGGCATCGGCCTTGAGCTTGCCGACATAGCGGCTCCAATCCCAGGCGACGCGCGCGGCAATCGGAAATCCGCCTTCGGCATATTTGATCGCAGTCTGCAAATTGCGGTCGAGCCCGAAACGGCCGTGGTTTTTCAGGATCGCTTCCCAGGCATCGAGCGCGCCCGGCACGGTGACGGCATGGATCGACGCGCCGATCTCGGTCATGCCCTTTGCGCGCAACGCATCGAACGAGGCGTTGCGGCCGGCGCGGCCGGAGCCGTTATAGCCCCACACCGGTTTGCCCGGCTTCGACACCAGCGAATAGCAATCGCCGCCGATGCCGGTCATGGCCGGCTCGACCACACACAGTGTCGCACAAGCGGCGACCGCGGCGTCGGCCGCGGTGCCGCCGGCACGCAGCGTCTCGACCGCGGCAAAAGTGGCGAGCGGATGCGACGTTGCCGCCATGCCATCGCAGGCGATCACCGGCGAGCGGCCGGGCAGTTGGAAGTCGCGGCTCATGGCAAATCCGGAATTGGGAGAATCAGGACATGATGTGGGGGACGGTGCCTTCGACCGTGAGGTCGCGCTGGGCCGAGCGCAAGGTGATGGCGAAGCCGCCCATCACGTCGACGATGCCGATCACCAGCAAAAGGAAAAACGTCGCGGTCGCCGCCTGCTTGACCAGGATGAACTCGACCAGCATGGCGAGGAACAACAGTAACGACAGACCGTGATCGACCACCGTGCGGACGCCGATGCGGGTCGCTTTCATCATTTCGCCGAACAGAACGACGACGGAGAATGCGATCAACATATCGCCGAGCGACATGCTCCAGTCAGCGCCGGACACCATGTGCATGGTGGTGAGCGCGCCGGTCCAGCTCAGGCCCGGCATCAGGAACGCAATGATGTTGTAGATGGCGAAAGGAACCAGCAGCAGGGGAAAGCCAAGCGCGAACATGGAAGGCTTTCCCTCTACTTTTTTGCTTTGCGCATGATCTTATCCGAAAACCGGCTTCCACTTTTCGGGATCATGCGCCGATCCTTAGGCTTCGGTCTTCACCTTCAGAACCTGACGGCCTTTGTACATGCCGGTCTTCAGGTCGATGTGGTGCGGACGGCGCAATTCGCCGGAATCCTTGTCTTCGACATAGGTAGGCCGCTTGAGCGCGTCGGCCGAGCGGCGCATGCCGCGGCGCGACGGCGAGGTTTTTCTTTTCGGCACAGCCATTGGAAGCAACTCCTGGAAAGGCGCAGATTATCGATTTGAAGCCGGGCTTATAGAGGAAGGAAGGCCGCAAGGCTAGGGCCAAATCCGCCGGTTACTTACCCGATTTGAGGCAATTCGCCGTCTCCGGCGAACGGCTGGCGCGGCCCTCATAAAGGCCCGCCAGACGCCGCAGTCCAGGCCCCGGCCGCTTGGCGTCACGGGTGACCGGATTGGGCAGCATGGCCGCCATCAGCGCGGCCTGATAGCGGGTCAAACCGTCCACGGAGCGGCCAAAGGCCCGCCGGCTGCCCGCTTCGGCGCCGAATTCGCCGCCCGGGCCCCATTCGGCGATATTCAGGTAAATCTCCATAACCCGCCGCTTCGGCAGCACCAGGTCGATCCACAGCGACAGCGGGAACTCCAGCCCCTTGCGGATGAAACTGCGGCCCGGCCAGAGGAACAGGTTCTTGGCGACCTGCTGGGTGATGGTCGAGCCGCCGCGCACGTCGCTTAAGCCCTCGGCGTCCTCGATGGCCTCGCGAATCTCGGTGAAATCGACGCCGTGATGGCTGCAAAACCGGCCGTCCTCGGCGATCAGCACCGCCAGCGGCAGATCGGGGTCGATGCGCGAGAGCGGCACGTAATGGTGCTCGACCCGCTGGCCGGTGAGCTGCCGCCACAGCATGACGGTGGAAACCGGATTAACCACGGCATAAAGCGGCGTCAGCAGATAAGGCAGCAGCAACAGCGCCAACACGACATAGATCACCAGCCGCAAGGGCCGGCTGACGCGCGGCAATCGCAGGATGTCATAGGCAACGCTGAGCCGCCGGGGCGGACGAAAATCGGGGCGATAGATCACGGGGCCGAGCTTAGCCCATGGCGGCGGCGTTTGCCGCCGAACTAAATTATGACGACGGCATTTGCGGCAACCGCGAGGGTCGGGCAAATATGCCGTTATGGCCGCATCCGACTTCACCAACCGCCTGACCGCCGTCGCGACCGAGACCGAGGCGCTGCTCGACCGTTTGCTCGACGGCGCGGTGCTGCCGGGCGAAACCGCGCGGCCGCTGCGCCTGCTGGAGGCCATGCGCTGGAGCGCGCTCGGCAGCGGCAAGCGCCTGCGTCCCTTCCTGGTGGTCGAGACCGCGGCGCTGTTCGGCGCGGCGCGTGACGGCGCCCTGCTCGCCGGTTGCGCGCTCGAACTGCTGCATTGCTATTCGCTGGTGCATGACGACCTGCCGGCGATGGACAATGACGACCTGCGGCGTGGACGCCCGACCGTGCACCGGGCGTTCGACGAGGCGACCGCGATTCTCGCCGGCGACACGCTGCAGACACTCGCCTTTGACATCATGGCGCGCGATGAGGTGCACGGCGAGCCGCGCGTGCGTATCGCGCTGGTGCGCGAACTGGCGCGCGCCGCAGGGTTAGGCGGTATGGCAGGCGGCCAGATGCTGGACCTTTCCGCCGAAGGCCGCTTCGAGACCAAACGCGCGCTCACTGAGCCGGAGATCGTCACCTTGCAGGCGATGAAGACCGGCGCGCTGATCCGCTTTGCCTGCAACGCCGGCGCTATCCTCGGCCAGGCCGGCGCGCCAAGCCGCGCGAGCATCGAACGTTACGGCGCGGCGATCGGCCAGGCGTTCCAGATCGCCGACGATCTGCTCGATGTCGAAGGCGATAGCGCGCAACTCGGCAAGGCCGCCGGCAAGGATGTCGCCGCCGGCAAGGCGACTTTGGTCGCGGTGCTCAGCATTGCCGGCGCGCGCGCCCGGCTCGACCATTTGATCGCGGAGGCCGACGCCGCGCTGGCGCCGTTCGGAGCCAAAGCCGATACCTTGCGCGCCACCGCGCGCTTCATTGCCGAGAGGCAAAGCTAGTCATGGCCAAACGACAATCCAAATCCAGCGCTCCAGCCAGACCGGCGCTGTTGCCGGTGCGGATCTATCGGCTGCACGCCAAGCTGGCGATTGCCATCGTCATTGGCATCGCGGTCGCCTTGGCGCTGCATCTCGTCGAGATGCGCGCCGTGGCGCGCGCGCTGATCGGCTGGAATGTCGGCGTCATCGTCTATCTGGCGCTGACCTACGCGATGATGTGGCGAACCGAGGTCGAAGCGATCCGCAGGCGCGCCGCCGAGCAGGATGAGGGCGTCTATATCATTCAGGTTTTGGCGATCGCGGCGACCTTCGCCAGCCTGGCGGCCGTGCTGTTCGCGCTGATCGGCTCCAAGCAATCGGGAGTCGCGACCGGCGTGCCGCTCGCGGTTACCACCATCCTGCTGTCGTGGACTTTCGTGCATACGATCTTCACCTTCCACTATGCGCACGAATATTATGGCGAGCGCCGCGACGGCAAGATCGGCGGGCTCATGTTTCCCGGCGACCGGGAACCGGACTATCGCGACTTTCTATATTTCTCGCTGGTCATCGGCATGACCTCGCAGGTCTCCGATGTTCAAGTCACCAGCAAGGTGATTAGGCGCCTTGTCGCCATTCACGGCGTGCTGTCGTTCTTCTTCAATCTGGTCGTGCTGGCGCTGACCGTGAACATGATCGCGGCGCTGCTATGACCGCGATCTTCCAGACCGTGCTGTTGATGACGGCGGTGTTGGCTGCGGTCGCGGTCGCGGCCAAGCGCCTGCATGTCGCGCCGTCGATTCTGCTGGTGGTCGCCGGCGTCGGCATGGCGCTGGTGCCGGGCCTGCCGAATATACAGCTGGCGCCGGAGCTGGTGCTGCTGGTAATCCTGCCGCCGTTGATCTATTCGGCCGGCGTCGCCATGAGCTGGCGCGAATTCCGTTTCAATCTGCGGCCGATCGCGCTGCTCGCCTTCGGCTGCGTGGTGTTCACCACCTGCGCCGTAGCGACGGCGGCGCATTATCTGCTCGGCTTCGACTGGCCGGTCGGCTTCCTTCTGGGCGCGATCGTCTCGCCGCCCGACACGGTAGCGCCGCTGGCCATTGCGCGCCGGCTCGGCCTGCCGCGACGGCTGGTCGTCGTGCTGGAAGGCGAGGGCCTCGCCAACGACGCGACCGCGCTGATCCTCTATCGCTTCGCCGTGGTCGCGGTTTCGACCGGCGCGTTCTCGCTCGGTGAAGCCGCCGGCACGTTCGGTCTGATCGTGATCGGCGAGGTCATCTACGGCATCGGCGTCGGCTGGCTGTCCTTGCGCCTGCGCAAATGGGCGCGCGAGCCGCGCGTCGAAATCACTTTGTCGTTGATGACGCCCTATCTCGCTTATTGGGTGCCCGAACATCTGCACGGCTCCGGCGTGCTCGCCACCGTCGCCTGTGGACTGTATGTGAGCTGGAACGGGCCTCGGCTGATCGCGCCGGCGACGCGCCTGCAGGGTATCTTCTTCTGGGATCTGATCGTCTATCTGATCGAAGGCTTCGTGTTCCTGCTGACGGGCCTGCAGGCGCGCACCTTGATCGAGCAGACGCATGCCTTCTCGCTGCGCGAACTGCTGATCGCCACCGCCTGGACCACCTTGATCGTCATCGTCGCCCGCTTCGTCTGGGTGTTCCCGGCGACCTATGTTCCGCGCTGGCTCAGCCCTCGTTTACGCAAACGCGATCCGGCGCCGCCCTGGCAAGGACCATTCCTGTTGTCGTTTACCGGCATTCGCGGCGTGGTGTCGCTCGCCGCCGCTCTGGCGATCCCCTATGTGATGGCCAACGGACAGCCATTCCCGCATCGCGACATGATCCTGTTTGTGACCTTCGGCGTCATCATCGTTACCTTGGTCGGTCAGGGCTTGCTGGTACCGTCGGTCGTGCGCTGGCTGGGTCTCAGCGTGCTCGGCAAAAAGGAACACGCCGACGAGATCAAGCGCGAGCTGCACGCGCGCCAGGCCGCACTCGACGAAGTGACCAGGCGGCTGGAGAAGGCGATCGCCGACCACGAATTGCCGAGCGTCGTCGCCGATCATCTGCGTACGCGCAACCAGATTCGCTTGCAGGTGCTGCCGCGTAATCTGACCGAGGACATCGACCTCATGCGTCGCACCGCGGCGCTGAAAAAAGAGCTGATCGATGCCGAGCGCGATTTCATCTATCAGCTGTTGCGCGACGGCAAGATCACCGACGAAGCGCGGCGGCGGATCGAATACGAACTCGATCTCGAGGAAGCCGGCGTCGCCAATCGCGGCAGCGATGGCGGCGGGTGGATGTAGCCAATGCCCCGCTGCCCGATGGAGGGCGGCGGCGTCAGTTGGCCTTCACATAACTTATGTCGACGAACAGCGACATATCCCGGTCTTTCAACCGCGGCGCTTTGCCGGCACCCGGTTTCGGCGCATAGGTGATGGTGACCTTGTTGTTCGCCGTCCATTCGATCCTCGGCAGCGCGGCGCGCTTACCGGGCGCCGCACAGGGCGCGCTATAGACTTCGTAACTGCTATCGCTAGCGACGAAGCTGTCGGGATACACCGACAGGAAGATGGCAATAGTATCGACACAGAACGGCGCCGGCGTGTCGTTCGACACGGTCAGCCGCACCGCCTTGTATTTGCCGTCCGGCGAGGCGACCGCGACCAGCGCCTTGTCGGCGCGGTCGGTGGTAACGGCGAGATAGATCGAGCCGGCGACCAGAGCCAGCATGACAACAATAAATCCGATCAGAAACGGTTTGGCTTTCAAGGTGTGGCCTTTACTCGGCGGCCGTGCGCGAGCCGGTGCCCAATCCTGAACCAAAGCGGCGCTCGATATAGTCGACGACCATCTGCTTGAAGTCGGCGGTCAGTGTTGGGCCGCGCAAAGTCGCAACCTTCTTGCCATCGACAAAGACCGGCGCGGTCGGCGTTTCGCCGGTGCCGGGCAGCGAAATGCCGATATCGGCGTGCTTGCTCTCGCCCGGGCCGTTGACGATGCAGCCCATCACCGCGACGTTCAAGGTCTCGACGCCGGGATAGCGCGTCTTCCATGCCGGCATCGAGGTGCGGATGAAGCCCTGGATGTCGCTCGCCAGTTCCTGGAACGTGGTCGAGGTGGTGCGGCCGCAGCCAGGACAGGCGGCGACCAGCGGCACGAAGGTGCGCAGCCCCATGGTCTGCAGCAATTCCTGCGCGACCTGAACCTCCAATGTGCGGTCGCCGTTCGGCTCCGGCGTCAGCGACACGCGCACGGTGTCGCCGATGCCCTGTTGCAGCAGCACGCCCATCGCCGCGCTGGAGGCAACAATGCCCTTCGAGCCCATGCCTGCTTCGGTGAGGCCGAGATGCAGCGCGTAATCGGAACGGCGCGCCAGTTCGGTGTAGACCGCGATCAGGTCCTGCACCGCCGAGACTTTCGCCGACAGGATGATACGGTTCTTCGCCAGGCCGATATCCTCGGCGCGCGCGGCCGACAACAACGCCGACTGCACCATGGCCTCATGCGTGACTTCGCGCGCGCCGATCGGCGCGGCGGACGCCGAATTCTCGTCCATCAGCTTGGTCAGAAGCTCTTGATCGAGCGAGCCCCAGTTGACGCCGATGCGCACCGGCTTGTTGTATTTGATCGCCATCTCGACGATCTGGGTGAACTGCGGGTCGCGCTTGTTCTTGAAGCCGACATTGCCGGGATTGATGCGATATTTGTCGAGCGCCTCGGCGCAGGCCGGATAGTCGGTCAGCAGGGTGTGGCCGTTGTAATGGAAGTCGCCGACGATCGGCACCGACACATTCATCTGCGCCAGCCGCTCCTTGATGCGCGGCACGGCGGCTGCGGCCTCGGGCCGGTCGACGGTGATGCGCACCAGTTCGGAACCGGCGCGGGCCAGCGCCGCCACCTGGCGCGCGGTGCCTTCGACATCGGCGGTATCGGTATTGGTCATCGACTGCACGACGATCGGCGCGCCGCCGCCGACGGCGACGCCGCCGACATCCACCGCGACCGTTTTATGACGTGTTTGCGTGCTCATAGCCTGTCCTGACCGCACCGGAGTGCCAGACAAATATGGCACCGTCAACGCGGGCGGAAGGGCTCTATTTCGTCCGGTTGACCAGCACCAGTCCGGCCGCGACCAAGGCGACGGCGGCGGCAAAAGCCGGCGTCAGCGGGTCACCCAGCACCAGATGGCCGGCGGCGACGCCGAACAAAGGCGTCAGAAAGGTGAAAGCCGACAGCCGGTTGGCCGAGAATTTCTTCACCAGCGCGAACCAGATCACGAAGGTGACGCTGACCACCCAAGCGGTCTGATAGGCGAGCGCGCCGAACGCCAGTGTATCCGGCATATGGGTTATGGCTTCGCCGGCAAGCCACGCGGCAATCGCCAGCATCGGCGCCGAGACCGACAACTGATAGAGCATCACTTTTTCGGGCGAGGTGGTGTTGAGCCGGCTCGCCTTGATGATCAGCGTGGTGATCGCCCAGGCCAACGCGCCGCCGACCATCATGATGTCGCCGAGCGTCTGGCGCGGATCGAGCGCCGGCGTCGGCAAGCCGAACGCCACCAGCATGCCGGCAAACGACAGGCAGAGGCCGATCCATTGCCAGAGCTTGAAACGATCGGCGGGCAGGAAAATGCGCGCGCCGAGCACGACAAAAAATGGCGCCAGATAAATGAACAGCACCGCGCGCGTCGCGGTGGTGTAGTTGAGACCTTGATAGATGCAGTAGAATTCGATGCCGAAGGCGACGCCGGCGGCGAGCCCGGGCAGCAGCGTGCCGTCGCGCGAGAACAAAGGAATGCCGCGCAACCGGCACCAGCCGGCGACAATGAGCGCCGCCACCACCGAACGGATGGCGCCTTGCAGAAGCGGCGGAATATCGTGAATCGCCAGCTTCACCGCGACCTGGTTGAAGCCCCAGGACAGGCACAGCAACACAACGAGCGCGATGGCCATCGCGTCGAGCGGGCGCGTGGTGTGATGGGATTCGGAGGAAGAGGACAT
>JAQSCR010000491.1 GCA_029945495.1 Pseudolabrys sp.
AACATCGACGAAGGCCGCGCGGCGGCCAAGGTGGTTGAGCTGGAAAATATCATTGCGCGGGCGCAAGCCGGCTACGGCGAGGCTACGCTCAGCGTCGGCGCCAGTGCCGGCGCGGTCGCGCTCAATGCCGACGCTACGGCCGAAGCGATCATCGATGCCGCCGACAAGGCGATGTATGCGCGCAAGAACGGGCGGCGGCCTACGCAATGATGTCCGGCGTGATCTGATCCTCGATCTGCCGGATCTTGTCGCGTAGCACCAGTTTGCGCTTCTTCAGCCGTTGCACCTGAATCAGGTCGGAGCCGGGCGATGTCGCCAGCGCCGCGATCGCGGCGTCGAGGTCGCGATGCTCCTGTTGCAGGCGGGCCAACTGCTCGCGCAAGGCGACTTCTTCGTTGTCGTTCATCGCCACCGCTTGGTTGCTTGACGTCCGAGTGGAACCTCTTCCAGGAACCTTGAGAGGTAATAGGGCACGCAAGCGACAGAATTATCGTGTTTTCCACAGCCCGCTTCAAGCGGCGCGAAATTAGCCCTGCCGAACAAGGGCTTTGCGCCAATTGACGCGGCGGTAACCGCGGCGAGCCTTCGCCCCTTGCGATGCGCCCGAGCCGGACCTAGATTATTAAGGTCGTCATTTTGAAGCGAGCCACCTCAGAACGCTATCATCCCAGAATTGAAGATTGAGGAGACATTACGCATGTCGATGCAATCACATCTTGCGGAACTTGAGAAAAAGCACCGGGCGCTCAACGAACAGATAAACGATTGCCAGGCGCACCCCGCGACCGATGATTTGCAAGTGCTGGAACTCAAACGGCGTAAATTGCTGCTGAAGGACGAGATCGAACGCCTTCGCCAAAACGACCACGACAGCGTACATTGATCGCATCGGTCTGATTTTCTGAATTCAAGGCGTAACCGCCGGCGTATGAGCCGAACTCGGAGGTGCTCCGCGTTCGGCTTTTTCTGTTGCCCCGATCAGAAGTCTTTATAGACCGCCCTGATCTGCTGGCGCAGCCAGGCGTGTTTCCGGTCTCTTTCGCTGCGCGCGTGCCAGACCATGTTGGTGGCGATTTTTCCGATATCGAGCGGTATCCGCCGCGTCACCAGGCCGAAAGACTTTTCAAAAACATCCGACGCTAGTTTGCTGAAGACGCCGATCATGTCGCTGCGCGCCAGCAGATGCGGCACGGCGGTGAAATTCGACACCGACACCAAAGCGTGCCGCTTGAGACTATAGCGGGACAGAAGATCGTCGAAGATCGCGCGGCGGCCGCCGGTCGCGCTCACCACCAGATGCGGAAACGCCAGGACCGCCTCGATGGCGAATTTCGACCGCGGTTTCAGAATCGGGTGGCCGCTGCGGAAAACGCAATAGAGATATTCGTCGAGCAGAAACTCGGCGCTCAGGTGGCGCGGCATATCGTCGAACCAGCCAAGCGCGAGTTCGATCTGGTCGGCCTCGATCAGATCGAGCGCCTGCTGGCGGTCGGCGGTCCGCACATGCAGGTCGAGATTGGGTGCCTGCTGCCGCAACCGGTCGAGCAGCGGCGGTATCACGGCCAAGGTCAGCCGGTCGGGCATGCTGATCCGGCAGACTCCGGTCGCGTGCGCGGGATCGAACGCCGCGGCTTGGAACAGGCAATCGCCGACCAGCGTCATGGCTTCGCGCAGCGGCTGGCGCAGCGCTTCGGCGCGCGGCGTGAGCACCAGCCCGCCGGCGCCGCGCACCAGCAGATCGTCGCCGAGCAGGACGCGCAGCCGATGCAGCGCATTGCTGACCGCCGGCTGCGAGCGGCCGAGTCTGGCGCCGGCGCGCGTCACATTGCGCTCCTCGATCAGCGCGTCGAGCGTCTTGAGCAGGTTGAAATCGAAATTCTTCAGCGGCATCGGATATTCACTAGATGAATGATGGGCATTTCTACTATCGATTGGGCTAATGCGGAAGCGGGACCTAGCGTGCTGCGGGCGGCCAGCCCTTGAAGGCGCCGCCGCATTTTGGGGGAAACGGCCATGGACAAATTTTCGCGTCGCGCGCTTCTCGGCGCCGCAGCGGCGACCGCCGCTGTATCGGCGGTCGGTACACCTGCGCTCGCTGCCGCGCCGCAGAGCGGCAAGCAGGCGCCGGGCTTCTATCGCTATATGGTCGGCAGCATCGAGATCACCGTCGTCAATGACGGCGTCAGCCGGATGCCGATTACGGAAGGATTCGTCGAAAACGCCAGCAAGGACGACGTCAATGCCGCGCTGCAGGCCGCCTTCCTGGAAAAGGATTTCTATGCCGGCCCGTACAATCCTGTCGTCATCAACAACGGCGCAAAGCTTGCTTTAGTCGATACCGGCACCGGCGAGCAGGCGTTCAAAGCGAGCAAAGGCCTGAATGGCCGGCTGCCGCTGAGCCTTGCCGCCGCCGGCATCGATCCGGCGGCGGTCGATGCGGTGATCATCTCGCATTATCATGGCGATCACATCAACGGACTGCTCAAGGCCGACGGCTCGCTGGCTTTTCCCAATGCGGAAATCCTGGTTCCCGCGACCGAGCACAACTTCTGGATGGACGACGGTGAAATGAGCCGGGCCACCAAGCCGCGCGTCGTGTTCGGCTTCAAGAACACACGTCGTGTGTTCTCGGCCGAGGTGCTCAAGCGCGTGCGCACCTATGACTGGAACAAAGAAGTCATCGGCGGCGTCACCGCCATCGGCACGCCCGGCCATACGCCGGGCCATACGTCTCACGTCGTGTCATCCGGCGCGAAATCCATCTACGTTCAGGCCGACGTCACCCACGCGCCATTCCTGTTCGCGCGCCATCCGGAATGGCACTTCATGCTCGATGTCGAACCGGTCGCGGCGGAAGCAACCCGCCGCAAGGTCTATGACATGCTGGTCGCCGAGCGGATGCTGGTGCAGGGCTTTCATTATCCGTTTCCCTCGGTCGGTCACGTCGAAAAAAGCGGGACGGGTTACCGGGAAGTTCTCGTGAATTGGACCCCCCTGATTTGAGATTGCCGACTGGACGCCGTAGGTTCGGCGCCGGGGTGGAACTGACAAGACAACAGTAAGGGACCCGAGGACCATGCGAAATTCAAAAGCGCTCATGATCGCAACCTTGTTCGCCGGCGCGCTCGCATGCGCTCTCGGGTGCGCAGTTGGGCGCGCCGAGGCCGCGACCGATTACCCGACACGGCCGATCACCATCATCGTGCCTTATCCGGCCGGCGGCGGCGTCGACGCCATGGCGCGGGTAGTCGGACAGAAATTATCGGAGACGTTCAAGCAGCAGGTGGTGGTGGAAAATCGCGGCGGCGGCGGCGGCACTATCGGCTCGCGTCTGGTGTCGCGCGCTGCGCCCGACGGCTACACGCTGCTGCTCGGCCACACCGGCACGATCTCGATCAATCCCGCTTTGTACGTCAATCTCGGCATGAGCCCGCTCAAGGACTACGCGCCGATCGGGCTGGTCGCTTCGATGCCGGTGGTCCTGCTCGCTAATCCGTCGTTCCCGGCCAAGACGGTTGCCGAATTCATCGCGCTCGCCAAGAAGGAACCGGGCAAGCTCAACATCGGCACCTCCGCGGTCGGCACCGGCGGCTATATGGCGGCCGAGCTGTTCAAGTCGGTGGCCGGCATCGAAGCCACCATCATTCCCTATAAAGGCACCGCGCCGGTGATGAACGATCTGCTCGGCGGCCATGTTGCGATCGCCTTCGGCGTGCTGCCGCCGGCGCTCGGCAATATCGAGGCCGGCAAGCTGCGCGCGGTCGCGGTGGCGAGCCCGAAGCGTTTCTCGCTGCTGCCCAATACGCCTACGTTCGACGAAACCGGCCTGCCGGGTTTTGAGGCAGTGTTGCACTATGGCTTGCTGGCGCCGGCCGGCACGCCGCAGGAAATCGTCGACAAACTGAACGCCGAACTGCGCAAGCTGGCCGACGACAAGGATGTGCAACAGCGCATCCACATGGAAGGCGGCGACCCGCTGACCTCGACGCCGGCGGAATATGCCGCCGATATCGCGGCGGAAGAAAAGAAATGGGGCGGCCTGGTGCGCAAATTGGGCCTGAAGGTCGATTAACGGCGGCGCGCGGACGGCCATTGGCCGGCGCGGCGGGCGGCCGGTTGCCGCCTTGCAGCCATATTTTTTTGGCCTATTGTCGGTAGACCGCAAAGCAGAGGCCGTCATGACGTCCAGCCGCATTCGCCCCGTTCGCCTGCTCGCCGCCGCCGCGCTGGCGCTGTTGACCGCGACCTCGGGTTTCACCAGTTTTGTGGCCCATGCCGGTGGCGCCGCCGCGAAATTCTCCGATCCCGCCGACCGGGTGAAGTCGCGCATGAGCGGCGACAGCGGCGACAAGACGAGAATTCAGAACGGCAACACCACGCTGCAATTCGGCGGGCGCAGCACGTTCGACGAGCGCAACAATGCGGACCGCTATTTCAGCCCGAACAATCTGATGGGGCGGTAACTCGCGTCATTCCGGGGCGCGCCAAAAGCGCGTTCACGCGCTATGGCGCGAACCCGGAATCCAGAAGCTCGCACATTGATGGTTGCTGGATTCCGGGTCCGGTCCTTCGGACCGTCCCGGAATGACAGAATGTTCACCGCTTCCGGCTCATGAACGCCATGAACGCCGCCTGCGCGTCGGGCGATTGCAGCCGCACCTTGAAGGCTTCCGCTTCCTCGTCGATGCGCGCCACGATCTCGTCTGGCGAGCCGCGCATCAGCCGGCGCGACACCAGCACGCCTTGCGGCGGCAGGCCGGCGATCTTCTCGGCGGCGGCGCGCGCCTGCGCGTCGGTCTCGGCCGGGTCTACAATCGTGTTGACGATGCCGGCGGCTTTCGCCTCTTCGGCGCTCAACGACTGCCCCATCACCAGCAACGCGAAGGCGCGGGCGTGGCCCATCAGCCGCGGCGCGATCAGGCTGGACGCCGCTTCCGGCACCAGGCCGAGCGCGACGAAGGGCGTCGACAGTTTCGCGGTATTGCCGGCGACGACATGGTCGCAATGCATGAGCATGGTGGTGCCGACGCCGACGGAGTTGCCATTGACCGCGGCGACGATCGGCTTCTCACAGCGCGCTAATGCGTAAAGGAAATTCAGGATCGGCCGGCCAAGCGCGCCGCCTTGCGCCATCTTCATGAAGTCGCCGATGTCGTTGCCGGCGCAGAAGGCGTCCGGCCCGCCGGCAATCAACAGACAACGGATGTTATTGTCGGTTGCCGCATTGCCGATTGCTTCCGCCATCGTCTCATACATCGGCAGCGTCAACGCGTTCTTCTTCTCCAGCCGGTTCATGCGGATGGTGCGGATCGCTCCGTCGTCGGTCACGAGGATGTCGGGCATGAGGTGCTCTCAAGTTTTCTCGGCTGTCGTTGCAGCGTCGTGTGTCATGGTCGCACGACACGCGCGATAAGCGCATAGAAAGTTCCATTCGAAAATCAATTTGTACAATTGTGCTCAAAATGAGTGAGTGCTAGGGGTGGTTGCGCGCGCGACCAAACTCGATCGCACGGGGCTTGGGGGTATTTTGTGATTAATAAGGCGGCATTGAGCGGGCTGTTCGGCAGCGTACTCGCGGTTTCGAGTCTCGTCGCTCCCAGTGCCGACGCGCAAACCAGCGAACTGGACCGGCTTCTACGCCGGCGTTCACGCCGGCAACGCTGCCACGACGAATGAATGGAAGACCGGCAGCGGCGGTTTGGCCGGCGCCGATCCGTTCGAAGGCGCGTTCACCTCCGGTGGCCTGATCCGCGGCTTCCAGTTCGGCTACAATTATCAGATCAACCGCACGGTGATCGGCCTCGAGGCCGACGCCGCGTTCGGCGATATCGAAGGCGGCGCGCGCTGCGCTGTCGGCATCTATGTCTGCGACGCCAAGATCGACGCGCTCGGTACCATCACGCCGCGGCTCGGCTACGCCTTTGGCAACCTGCTGGTGTTCGGCAAAGCCGGCGCCGCCTGGGCGCATGAAAAACTCAATCTCGAGCCGACGCCGGGCTACGGCAACACCGCCACTGCCAACGGCAATGCCTGGCGCTGGGGGTATACGGTGGGCGCCGGCGTTGAATACGCTTTCTCGCCCGCGCTCTCGGCCAAGGTCGAATATAACTTCATCGAATTCAACAGCGGCACGCTCGATCTGACCGATCCGAACGGCAACGCGGCGGGCGTGGCGATCGCGCAGCAGATCCATCTCGTCAAGGTCGGCCTGAACTACAAACTTGGCGAGAAATCGCCGTTCGAACATCCGTTCGGCCGGCCCGGCGAATTGCCGGCCTGGAGTTGGAGCGGCTTTTACGGCGGTCTGCATGTCGGCGGCGGCTGGGGCATGACCGACTGGAAATCAGCCGACGGCGTTTTGGCGGCGGCCTCGACTTTCGGCTTCCCCGGCTCAGGACAAGCCAATGGCTCGATCGCCGGCGGCCAGCTCGGTTTCAATTATCAAGCCGGCACCTGGGTGGTCGGCGGCGAATTGAGCGCGAGCTGGTCGAACCTCGACGGCTTCGCCCGCTGCGCCAACACCACGGTGGGGCCCAACAGCTATGTCTGCCACAGCCGCATCGACGCGCTGGCGACCGCCACCGGCCGCCTCGGCCACACCTTCGGCAATCTCATGGTCTACAGCCTGGGCGGATTCACCGTGGCCAAGGAAAAACACGACGCCTATCAGACCTTCGGCACCGATTTGTTCAGCGGCAGCACCACGCGCACCGGCTATGTGCTCGGCTCAGGGTTGGAATACGCCATTACGCCGGCCTGGTCGGCCAAGCTCGAATACAATTACATCGATCTCGGCAGCAAGACTGTCGCGCTGACCGACGGCGCCGGCAATGTGTCGAACGTGCTGATCGGCCAGCAGCTCCAGCTTGTCAAAATGGGCATAAACTACAAGTTCGGCGCCGATCCGTCGGCGCCCGGATTGCCCTTCGCCGCTCTGACCGGCAAGCATTCGGTGATGTCATCGGGCTGGGTGATCGAAGCCGGCCTGCGCTACGCCTTCTCGAACGGCAAGTCGCAGCAGGATCTTTATTCCAACGCCATGCCCGGTCAGGTCAATTCGCGGCTGATCTACGGCGACATGAACGGTCGCGCGGCGGAAAGCTTCGTGCGTTTCGATCACGATAATGGCGTGTTCGTGAAGGGCAACTTCGGCATCGGCACCTTGGTCAACGGCACGCTGCATGACGAAGACATGCCGCCGGACACCTCGCCCTATTCGAATACGATCAGCCAGATGAAAGACGGCGGCCTGCGCTATGGCAGCCTCGACCTCGGCTTCAATCTGTTGAACGGGCCGGCCGGCAAGCTCGGCCCCTATGTCGGCTATCGCTATTTCAACCAGCTCGGCCGCGGCTACGGCTGCGAACAGGTCGCCGCCGCCGGCACGATCTGTACGCCCGGCCCGGCCAGCGACCATCTCGCGCTCACTGAAACCGAAACATGGCGTGGCGCTGCGATCGGCATCAACACCCAGATGGCGCTGTCGCCACGCTGGAAGCTCGAGGTCGACGCCGCCTATCTGCCTTATGTCGACCGCGCCGGCGTCGACAATCATTGGGCGCGCGCCAACATCAATCCTGGCCCGGAAACCGGCAACGGCTGGGGCACTCAGGTCGAAGCCATTCTTTCTTATGCCGTCAACGAACGGCTGAATGTCGGTCTCGGCGGACGCTACTGGTTCTTCACGACGACGTCGGCCTCGTCGATCTTCCCGAACAGCCCGGTGCCGGCGCCGCTCAAATTCACCAGCGAGCGCTACGGCGGCTTCCTGCAGGCGTCCTACAAGATCGGTGACGTGCAGCGTCTCGATCGCGCCGACAGCGAACCGGCGGCGGTTGTGGACTGGACCGGCTTTTATGTCGGCGGCCATCTCGGCGCCGGCAAGGGACGCGCCGATTGGTCCGATCCGTTTCCGGCGCCGGTCACCGGCGATCGCGTCGCCCTTGGCGGCGCGCTGGGCGGCGCGCAGATCGGCTTCAACAAGCAGTTCGGTAAAATCGTGCTCGGCGCGGAATTCTCCGGCTCGGCCGCGCGCATCGAAGGCTCGGAGACGTGTTTCGGCGGCATCGTGCCGGCGACCAATGCGGGGCTTAACTGCGACAACCGCATCGGCCCGATCGCGGCCTTCACCGGCCGCCTGGGCTATGCCTTCGAGCGCAGTCTGGTCTACGCCAGGGCCGGCGCGGCGGTGGCGCGCGAGCGGTACACGCTCAACTCGATGGCCATCGCCGGCGGCACCATCTCCACCGTCGATGCCACCAACTGGGGCTGGACTGTCGGCGCCGGCATCGAACACGCGCTCAATGCGCGCTGGTCGGTTGTCGCCGAGTACAAATATGTCGACTTCGGCTCGCGCGATGTCGGCTTCGTCGTGCCGGCCGCCATCGCCGCCGCGGCGAACACGCCGGTTACCTCGCGCGTGCATCTGATGATGCTCGGCGCGAACTATCACTTCGATCCGATGACGAAGTAGGGCTCTTACACCCCCTTCGTCATCTCCCGCAGTTTGAACTTCTGGATCTTTCCCGTACTCGTCTTCGGTATCTCCGCGAACACGATAGTGCGCGGCACCTTGTAGCCGGCGAGGTGCTGCTTGCACCATTGCACCAGTTCGTCGGCGGTGGCCTGCGCGCCGGGCTTTAATTCGACGAAGGCGCAGGGCGTCTCGCCCCATTTGTCGTCGTGCTTCGCAACAACTGCAGCAGCAGCAACAGCGGGATGCTTGTACAAAGCGTCCTCCACCTCGATCGATGAGATATTCTCGCCGCCGGAAATGATGATGTCCTTGGAGCGGTCTTTGAGCTGGATATAGCCGTCCGGATAGATGACGCCGAGATCGCCGGTGTGAAACCAGCCGCCGGCGAAGGCCTTGTCGGTCGAGGCCTTGTTCTTGAGATATCCTTTCATGACCACATTGCCGCGCATCATCACTTCGCCCATCGACTCGCCGTCGCGCTTCACCGGGGCCATGCTGTCGGGATCGCGCACGTCGAGCGCCTCGAGCGCGCCGTAGCGCACGCCCTGGCGCGCTTTCTTGTGCGCCTGCTCGGACAAAGGCAACGCGTCCCATTCCTGGTGCCAGTCATTGACCACCGCCGGGCCGTAGCACTCCGTCAAACCATAAAGATGCGTAACATTGAAGCCGGCCTGCTTCATCGCCGCCAGCACCGCTTCCGGCGGCGGCGCCGCGGCGGTGAAGAACTCGACGATGTGCGGCAGCGGCCGCTTTTCCGCGGTCTCGGCATTGAGCAACACCGACATCACGATCGGCGCGCCGCACAGATGCGTCACCTTGTGATCGGCGATGGCATCGTACATCGCCTTGGCGCGCACCGCACGCAAACACACATGCGTGCCGGCCACCACCGAAATCGACCACGGGAAGCACCAGCCGTTGCAATGAAACATCGGCAGCGTCCACAGATAGACCGGATGCTTGCCCATCGCGCAGGTGACGATATTGCCAACGGCCAAGAGATGCGCGCCGCGGTGGTGATAGACGACGCCCTTCGGATCGCCGGTGGTGCCTGAGGTGTAGTTGAGAGTGATCGCGTCCCATTCGTCGTCCGGCATCGCCCACGCATAGTCCGGATCGCCGGAGGCGACGAAGGCTTCGTAGTCGATCGAGCCGAGGCGTTCGCCGCTTCCTGAATATTCCGGGTCGTCATAGTCGATCACCAGCGGCTTCACTTTCGCCAGCGCCAAAGCTTCCTTCATCACCTTGGAGAACTCGCGGTCGGTGATCACCACCTTGGCCTCGGCATGGTCGAGTGAGAAGGCGAGGATCGCGGCATCGAGCCGTGTGTTGAGCGTGTTGAGCACGCCCTGCGTCATCGGCACGCCGTAGTGGCATTCCAGCATCGCCGGCGTATTGGCCAGCATCACCGTCACGGTGTCGTCGCGCTTGATGCCGGCTTTGGCCAGCGCCGAGGCAAGCCGCCGGGCGCGCGCGTAGAATTCGGCGTAAGATCGCCGCAAGGGCCCATGGATGATGGCGGTGCGGTCCGGAAACACGGCGGCTGCACGCTCGAGAAAGCCGAGCGGCGTCAGCGGCTGGTAATTGGCCGGATTGCGGTCGAGGCCGGTATCGTAAGGTGTATCGGTAGGCGTTTTCGCCATGTGTCGTTTCCCCTCTGGCCGTAAGGTACGGGGGAGACGCGCCGCAATCAATTCCCTGTCGCGATCTAGCCCCGCAACAGCGCCATCGTCCCCTCGCGCATCAGCTCGATGGAAATCAGCAGCATGATGACGAGCGTGATGCGGTAGAAGACCTCCTGCGGCGTCACCCGCACCAGCCAGAAGCCGAAGAAATTCGCGGCGATCGCCAGCGGCAGCAGCGCCAGCGAGGTGCCGATGCCGCTGGTCGTAAACTGGCCGAGCGCGAAATAGGGCACCACCTTGAGCGCGTTGATGAAGGCGAAGACCACGGCGGTGGTGCCGACATAGGTCATCTTCGGCAGGCGCAGGCCGAGCACATACATCTGATAGGGCGGCCCACCGGCCTGGCAGATGGTCGAGGTGAAGCCGGACAGCGCCCCCCAGAACACGCCGGCGGTAACGCCCGGGTGCTTCGGCTCGCGCGGCACCCGCAGCATGCCGATGAAGCTGTAGGCGACAAAGGCGATCGTGGTGATGCCGATGAAGACGCGCACCGCGGCGTCGGAAATATACGACGCCAGCAGCCAGGCGACGCCGATGCCGACGATCGCGCCGGGGATGACGATGGCGACGATGCGGCCGCTCCAGTCCTTGCGGTAGACCCACACCGCGTTGGCGTCCTGTACGATCATGATCGGCAGCATGATGGCGGCGGCCTCCAGCGGCGGCATGATCAGCGCCAGCATCGGCGTCGCCATCTGGCCGACGCCGGCAAAGCCGCCCTTGGACAGGCCGAGTGCGATCACCGCCGGAATGGCCAAAGCGTAGAACAGCGGGTCGGTGATGATGGTCAAAGTCTTGTCATTCCGGGGCGGCCCGCAGGGCCGAACCCGGAATCCAGGGATACGGCAGGGCCTTCTTGTGTGTCTGGATTCCGGGTTCGCTTCGCTTAACGCTCGCGCCCCGGAATGACGATGCGGCGAATTTGCGCCG
>JAQSCR010000492.1 GCA_029945495.1 Pseudolabrys sp.
GGACCAGCCGGGCTGGCGCATCGTGCGGCGCATTCCGATCATGGGACCGGAAGAACACGGCGGCCATTGCGAGCTGGAATTCGACGGCCTGGAGATTCCGTTCGAGAACGTGCTGATGACCGAAGGCGACGGCCTGAAGGCGACGCAAATCCGCCTCGGCCCCGCGCGGCTGACGCACTGCATGCGCTGGCTTGGCTTCTCCAAGCGCTGCATGGAGATCGCACAGGACTATGTCGAGAAGCGCGAAGGCTTCGGTATCAAGCTCGGCGACCGCGAGAGCATCCAGATCAAACTCGGCGAGGTCGCGCACCAGATCCAGATCGGCCGGCTGTTGACGATGCATGCCGCCTGGAAGCTCGAGCAGGGTTCGCGCGCGCGCAACGAAGTGTCGATGGCCAAGGTGCAGGTGGCGGACACGCTGCACAACGCCGCCGACGTGGCGATCCAGCTCAACGGCGCGCGCGGCTATTCCAAGGACACCATCCTGGAATGGCTTTATCGCTATGCCCGCTCGGCGCGCCTAGTCGACGGCGCGTCCGAGGTGCACAAGATGGTGCTGGCCAAATTCATGCGCGAAGAGGGCCGCGACTTCTGGAAGTGGGGCTAGGCATTCTCCATTCACTTCGCGGCACAGCACGGCTAATGTCCGCGCCCGCGCTGATGGATGCGCTTTCAGGACGTGAAAAATGCCCGCTCAATCGGCGCCGATCAAAATCATAATGGGCGGCTACGGCCCGGCGACCACCGGCTTCAGCAAGTCGCTGAAATTCATCGGCGACAAGCTCGAAGCCGAATTCGGCGGTCGCATCGCCATCGAATATATCTGGAACGTGATGGACCACGGCCACAAGGCTGAGGACATTCTCACTTTGGTGGAAAGCGGCGAGATCACGCTCGGCTATCAGTCGTCCAGTTATCTCACCGACCGCGTGCCGGAACTGGGCTTCGTCGATCTGCCGTTTCTGTTCGCCAATAACGCGCAGGCGCGCGGCGCGATGGACGGCGAACTCGGCCGCTTCCTCGCGCAAAAAATCGAGGACCGCATCGGCTATCGCATTCTCGGCTGGTTCGAGAACGGATTCCGCCACATCTCCAACCGGCTGCGGCCGATTCATCTGCCCGCCGACATGACGGGGATGAAGATCCGCGTGCTGCCGAGCGAGATACAGCGCCGCACGTTCGAGTTGCTCGGCGCCGTCGCCATGCGCATGGACCTCACCGAAGCGATTGCCATGATCAAGGCCGGCACGTTGGACGCGCAGGAAAATCCGCTCGCCAATACGGTCACCTACGGCGTGCATAACTTCCACAAGTATCACACGCTGTCGTCGCACTTCTATATTTCGCGGCCGGTCTTCCTGCACCGCGCCTCGTTCGACGCTTGGCCGCAGGATTTGCAGGCCGCGATGCGCAAGGCGGTGAACGAGGCGGTCGCGTTCCAGCGCAAGCTCGCGGTCGAGGAGAACACGCAGTCGCGGCAGGCGATCGAAGCCGCCGGCTGCGAGATTGTCGAACTGACGGCCGCCGAGCACGACGCTTTCGTCGCCGCCGTGCAGCCATTGCTCGTCGACGCGCGCGGCATGTACAGCGAGGCGATGTTCAAGATGGTGCCGAAAGCTTAATTCAGCGCGCGCTAATCCAATTTGATGTTGGCGGTGCGGATCACCTTTTCCCACTTGGCCGCTTCGCTGCGCATGTAGTCGGCCATCTGCGCCGGCGTGCTTTGCAGCGGATCGATGCCGGCGCCGATCAGCTTCTGCTTGATCTCGGCATTGCCGACGGCTTTCAGATAGGCGGCGTTGAGTCTGTCGATCACGTCTTTCGGCGTCGCGGCCGGCGCGACGAAACCCTGCCAGGCCCAGGCCTCGAAGCCCTGCACATAAGCCGCGACCGGCGGCACGCCGGGCAGGCCGGAGAATTCGCCGGGCGAAGCAACCGCGATGGCCTTGATCTGCTTCATCGCCAGCTGGCCGCGCGCGGTGGCGTAATCGACGAACATCATGCCGATCTGGCCGGAGACCAGATCCTGGATCGCCGGCGCCGCGCCCTTATAGGGAATGTGATTGAGCTTGACGCCGCTTGCCTGCGCGAACAATTCGCCGGCGAGATGGAACGGACTGCCGATGCCGGCGCTGCCGTAGTCGATCTTGCCGGGGTCCTTCTTGGCGGCATCGATCAGTTCCTTGACCGAGGCGACTTTGAGCTTGTCGGTGTTGACCAGCAGCACGATGGCGAAGCGGCCGGTCAGCGAGATCGGCGCGAAATCTTTGTCGGCGTTATAAGGCAGCTTGGTGTACAGGCTGCGGTTCGACGCATAGGTCGAAGTGTCGCCGAGCAGGAAGGTGTAGCCGTCGGGCGCCGCGCGCGCGACCGCTTCGGCGCCGATCAGCGTGCCCGCGCCGGGGCGGTTCTCGACGACAATGGTCTGGCCGAGGCTGTTGCCCATCTCGGTCGCGACGATGCGCGCGAAGAAATCGGTGCCACCGCCCGGCGGATAAGGCACGATCAGGCGGATCGGCCGCGTCGGATAAGTCTGCGCGTAGACTGGCGAAGCGGCGACCGCCGCGATGGCGGCCGCGACGAACGTGCGACGGTTGATGGTCATGGTGTTCCCCCTGATGCGCAACGCCCCGGCGGGCGGCGCTTTGCGCAAATACTTACACTTTTCAGGGTGCTTAACCAGAGGGAAACCCTAACACGGTATTTACGACGTCGGAGTTTACGCCACCGCAACGGTTCGTTTGTAGAGACAGAGCAACGTCTTTCCTGCAATGGCGGTGGTTATGAGCGTGTCTCGTCCGATTTCTTTGGCCACGCGGGCCCTTTGCAAAAAATTCGACCGGCCGGCGGTCGACAATCTCGATCTCACCATTTACGGCGGCGAATTCTATTGCCTGCTCGGCCCGAACGGCGCCGGCAAGACCACGACCTTGCGCATGGTCGCGGGCCTGCTGCGTCCCGACGCCGGCTCAATCGTTATCGATGGCATCGATGCGCTCGCCAGACCCGAAGCCGCCAAGCAGATCACCGCTTGGCTGTCCGACGAGCCGATGATCTACGACAAGCTGACACCATACGAATATCTCGAATTCGTCGCCGGCCTCTGGTGCATCGACGCGAAGGCCGCCGAAGGTCGTGCGCGCGAATTGATCGGTTGGCTCGGCTTGGAGCAGCAGGCGCATGAGCGCTGCGAAGGCTTTTCCAAAGGCACGCGTCAGAAGGTCGCGCTCGCCGGCGCGCTGGTACATGACCCCAAGCTGATTATCCTTGACGAACCGCTGACGGGCCTCGACGCCGGTTCGGCGCGTCAGGTCAAGAACGTGTTGCGCGAGCGCGTCGCCGCGGGCGGCACCGTCATCATGACCACACATATTCTCGAAGTCGCCGAGCGCATGGCCGACCGCATCGGCGTCATCGCCAATGGCCGCCTGATCGCCGAGGGCACGCTCGACGAACTGCGCGTCAAGACCGGCGCTACTGCCACCAGCCTGGAGGACACCTTCCTCGCGCTGGTCGCCAGCGAGGCGGCCCAGAGGGCGGCCGCCGAGTGAGCCATCCCGCTACATTGGCCTGGCTTAGCCGTCACGAATTACGGCTGGGCTGGCGCGACTGGACCTCGCTGATTACGGCCGGCGGCCGCACGCGCACGCGCAACGCAGTCATCGCGTTGATCGTCTTTGCCGCCGCAATGCACGGCTTTGCCTACTGGATCGTCGCCGGTTACTCCGATGCCAGTCTTATGTCCGAACCGACAACGCTTGTTGCGATCACCACGACTTTGCTGCTGTCGTGGTCGCTGTTGCTGTCGCAGGCGATGGAGTCGGTAACCCGAGCCTTCTATGCGCGTGCCGATCTCGATTTGATTCTGACCTCGCCGGTGTCGTCGCGCAAAGTTTTTGCCGTGCGCATGGGCCGCATTGCCGTCGCCGCGGTGGCGATCGCCGTGCTTCTGGCAGCGCCCTTCATTGATATCCTGGTGGTGCGTGGCGGCGCGCGCTGGTTCGCGGCCTATGGCGTCGTCGCGGCGATGGGCGCGGTCGCCACCGCGGTGGCGCTGGCGTTGACCATCGCGTTGTTTCGCCTGGTCGGTGCCAAGCGCACACGGCTGATCGCTCAGATCGTCGCGGCGATCATCGGCGCGGCCTTCGTCATCGGCCTTCAATTGATGGCGATCTTCTCCGGCGGCACCTTGACGCGCGCGGCGGCGCTGCAATCGGAATGGATGCTGGCGCACATACCGAATGCAGACAGCGTGTTCTGGTGGCCGGCGCGCGCCGCGCTCGGCGACGGCGTCGCACTCGCAGCCATCGTTCTGTTCAGCATGGCGTTGCTCGGCGGCGCCATTGCGCTGTTCTCAGGCCGCGTCGGCGATCATGCGATGGCGGCGGCCGGCGTCGGCAGCGCCCGGGTGCGCCAGCGCCGCGGCTCGCTTGCGTTCCGCCTGCGCTCGCCGCAGCGCGTGCTGCGCCAGAAGGAATGGACGTTGCTGCTGCGCGATCCCTGGCTGATCTCGCAGACGTTGATGCAGATTCTCTATCTGCTGCCGCCGGCGATTCTGTTGTGGCTTACCTTCCGCAACGGCCGCGACGACTACATCGTCCTCATCCCTGTCGTTGTCATGGCGGCAGGTCAGCTTTCCGGCGGCCTCGCCTGGCTGTCAATCTCCGGCGAGGACGCGCCCGATCTGGTCGCCACCGCGCCGGTCAAGGCATCCCGCATCATGGCGGCCAAGATCGAAGCGGTCATCGGCATGATAGCATTGATCTTCGCGCCGATCGTTGCCGTGCTCGCCTTCAACTCGACATTCGCCGCCTTTGTCGCCGCGCTTGGCGTTCTGGCGTCCGCCGGCGGCGCCACCATGATCCAGTTATGCTTCCGCGTGCAGGCGCGTCGCAGCCAGTTCCGCAGGCGGCAGACTTCGTCCCGCATAGCGACCTTTGCGGAAGCCTTCTCCTCGATCGCCTGGGCGGCGACTGCGGCGATGGCGGCGGCATTGACCTGGTTCGCCTTGGTGCCCGCGCTGATCGCATTGGCGATCCTCGGCGGCGTCAAGTTGATCAGTCCGCGCAACGATTAGGCGGTTACCGTAAACCGACTTTTTCGCACAACAAGCGTGCCTACAATGACGAGGTTGAACAGATTGGCGCCGACGCCGACGGCAAAGGCCGGCGCGTAATAGCCGAAGTGATCGTACAGCAATCCGGCCAGCCATCCACCCGTCGCCATGCCGACCGCGGTGAACATCAGCAGCGTCGGGATTCGCCATGAGGCCTGCGCCGCCGGAAACAGTTCGCGCAGCGCCAGCACATAGGCCGGGATGATGCCGGAAAAGCCTAAGCCGAACGCGGCCGCCACCGCGAACAGGCCGGCTTCGTTCTGCGTCAGCAGGAAGCCGATCATTGCGCCGCATTGCCACAATGAGCCGACCAGCACGGTGGTCAGACCGCCGATACGGTCGGAGATCGCGCCCCAGACCTGACGGCTGAGGAACGCGGTGCCGAGCAGCACCGACAGCATGATCGCGCCGGACGAACGGCTGATGCCGAGATCGCTGCAGAAGGCGACCAGGTGGCCCTGCGGCATCGCCATCGGAACGCAGCACATGATCGAGGCAGTGCACATCAAGGCGAAAACCAGATTGGGCGGCAGACCCAGGACGCGCGCCGGCGCGCTGCCGGGCAAAGGCGCAGCCGCCGGATGAACCGCTTCCGGCGGGTGGGCGAAGAAGATCAGCGCGACCGGCACCACGATCAGGCATTCGAGGCCTGCGTACCACAACATGGTCTCGCGCCAGCCGACGATCGCGATGGCGCGCTCGAACACCGGCGGCCACAGCGCGCCGGCGAGATAGGTGCCGCTGGAAATCAGCGCCAGCGCCGAACCGCGGCGTTTGTCGAACCAGCGGCTGACATAAACGTACAGCGGCGCGTTGATGCCGCCGAGCCCGATCAAGCCGATGAACAGGCCGTGGCCAACCCACAGCGGCCATGACGGCCCGAGGCTCGACAACGCCAGGCCGCAGGCGATCATCAGTGCGCCGCAACTCACGGTCCAGCGCGTGCCGACCCGGTCGGCGATCCGGCCCATGATGATGCCGCCGATGCCGGAGCCCAACCAGGCCAGCGCGCTCGCCAGCGCCGGCACGGAGCGCACGCCGCCGACTTCGCCGGCGATGTCCTTCAACGCGACCGCGGTGATCCAGGCGGCGCCGAACGACATCATCAGTGCCCATAGCGCCGCCGCGGCAACGACCCACGAGGCCTTGGTTTCGATCGACGATGAACGCGATTGCAACATGGAAAAGGGCATCCGGCTGGCGGACCCTTTTACAGGCAGCCGGCGATTTGACCAGCCGCGCGGGCGGGAGGCTGGCCTGTCTGCTGCATTGCGCCAAAATGCGTCAAGCGCCGCCCGCTGGAAATTTCCTTCTGTCCGCCATGCCGGAAACGAAATTGACCGCAAGACGTTCGGGTGTAAGCTTTATTCGGAGTTCCGGCGGCTTTGCTTGGCCGCCGTCGCAGCCTATATGAAAGAGACATCGGCGCCGGTTCGATGCTTTCGTTTCGATTATCCCGCATTGGCCAAAGGCCACCCAAAGGGCCCCCTGATGACGCTCCGACCGGTCAGTCTCGACGATAAATATGACCTCAACCAGCAGCATGTGCTGGTGACGGGTTATCAGGCCCTGATCCGCGCCTGCCTGATGCAGAAAGAACGCGACCGCCGCGCCGGCTTGAACACGGGCGGCTATCTGACCGGCTATCGCGGTTCGCCGCTCGGCGGCCTCGATCAACAATTCGTGCGTGCGTCCCGGGAACTCACCGCCGCCGACGTCAAATTCCTGCCTGGTCTCAACGAAGAGCTCGCCGCCACCGCCGTCTGGGGCACCCAGCAGGCGGAATTGCGCGGCGAAGGCAAGTTCGATGGCGTTTTCGGTATGTGGTACGGCAAGGGCCCGGGCGTCGACCGCTCCGGCGACGTGTTCCGTCACGCCAATCTTGCCGGCACTTCGAAGAACGGCGGCGTGCTGGCGCTGATGGGCGACGACCACACCGCCGAATCCTCCACCACCGCGCATCAGTCCGAATTCCATTTCGTCGACGTGATGATGCCGATTCTCAATCCGGCCGGCGTGCAGGAGATTGTCGACTACGCGCTGTTGGGCTGGGCGATGTCGCGCTACACCGGCACCTGGACCGCGCTCAAATGCATGCATGAGACGGTCGAGTCGACCGGCGTGATCGACGGCCGCGTCGACCGGCTCAACATCGTCACGCCGACCGACTTCGTCATGCCTGAGGGCGGTCTCAACGTGCGCCTCGCCGACACCATTCTCGGCCAGGAAGCCCGGCTGCACGACTACAAGCGCGACGCCATGATGGCCTTCGTGCGTGCCAACAAGATCAACAAGACGATCATGTCGGGTGGCCGCCAGCCCAAGATCGGCATCATCACCACCGGCAAGGCCTATCTTGACGTTCGCCAGGCCTTCGACGAACTCGGCCTCGACGAGATCAAGTGCAACGATATCGGAATCCGCCTGTTCAAGATCGGCTGCGTCTGGCCGATTCCGCGCCAGGAGCTGCTTGAATTCGCCGCCGGTCTCGATCTTATCATCGTGGTCGAGGAAAAACGCTCGCTGATCGAAGTGCAAGTGCGCGAGGAGCTCTACGGCACTGCCAACCAGCCGGTTTGCATCGGCAAGAAGGACGAGCAGGGCAACTGGCTGTTTCCGGTCAAGGGCGCGCTCGATGCCAACGACATCGCCATCGCCATCGGTGAACGCATTCTCAAATTTGGCGCCAATGACGAGATGGCGGCCAATGTCGCTCGCCTGAAATCGGCGCAGCATACGCTGAGCGAAACCGCCGACGTCGCCCAGCGCATCCCTTATTTCTGCTCGGGCTGTCCGCACAATACGTCGACGCGCGTGCCGGAAGGCAGCCGCGCCTATGCCGGCATCGGCTGCCACTACATGTCGCAATGGATGGACCGCAAGACGCTCGGCTATACGCAGATGGGCGGCGAGGGCGCCAACTGGATCGGCGAAGCGCCGTTCTCCAATCGCGGCCACGTATTCCAGAACCTCGGCGACGGCACTTACAATCACTCCGGTTACCTCGCCATTCGCGCGGCGATCGCCTCCGGCGTGACCATGACCTACAAGATTCTGTTCAACGACGCGGTGGCGATGACCGGTGGCCAGCATCACGAGGGCGGCCTGACCGTGCAGCAGATCGCGGCGCAGGTGGCGGCCGAAGGCGCCAAGCGCATCATGCTGGTCACCGACGAGCCGGACAAATATCCGAAGGATACCGAGTGGCCGCGCGGCCTGACCATTCATCACCGCGACGATCTCGACGCGCTGCAGCGCGAACTGGCGACGGTGCCGGGTGTCAGCATTCTTATTTATGACCAGACCTGCGCCGCCGAGAAGCGCCGCCGCCGCAAGCGCGGCACCTTCCCCGATCCCGACAAGCGCGTCGTCATCAACGACCTTGTGTGCGAAGGCTGCGGCGACTGCGGCGTCAAATCGAACTGCGTCTCGGTGCAGCCGCTGACGACGGAATGGGGCCGCAAGCGCACCATCGATCAATCGAGCTGCAACAAGGACTATTCCTGCGTGAAGGGCTTCTGCCCATCCTTCGTGACCGTGCACGGCGCCAAATTGAAAAAGGGCGAGGGCATCGCCGAGCCGGCCGGCTGGCCGGCATTGCCGGCGCCGTCAGTGCCGCTGATCAATCATCCTTATGGCATCATTGTCACCGGCATCGGCGGCACCGGCATCGTCACCATCGGCGCCATCGTCGGCATGGCCGCGCATCTGGAAGGCAAGGGCGTCGGCGTCATCGACATGGCCGGCCTGGCGCAGAAGGGCGGCGCGGTGTTCAGCCATATCCGCATCGCCAATAACGCCGATGATATTCACGCCATCCGCGTTGCCGCCGGCGGCGCCGATCTGGTGCTGGGCGGCGACATCGTCGTGGTCGGTTCCAAGAAGGTGCTCAGCGCCATCAAGCCGGGCAACACCCACATGATCGTCAACACCGCCGAATTTCTGCCCGGCGACTTCACCCGCAATGCTGACTTCTCGTTGCCGACCGAAAAGCTCAGGCGCGCCATCACCGGCACCGCCGGCAGCGACCGCAGTCATTTCATCGATGCGACCCGTCTGGCGACCGCGCTGCTGGGCAATTCCATCGGCGCCAATATGTTCATGCTCGGCTACGCCTATCAGAACGGCGGCCTGCCGCTATCGGCGGAAGCGGTCGAGAAGGCCATCGAGATGAACGGCGAGGCGGTGGCAATGAACCTCGCGGCGTTCCGTTATGGCCGCCGCGCTGCAATCGATCCGGCCGCGGTCGAGTCCCTGATCGCGCCACGCCCGGCGGAGGAGAACGATTCCGTGAGGCTGTCGCAGAGCTTCAGCGAGATCGTCGAGCGCCGCGTCGCCTTCCTGACCGCCTATCAGAGCGCACGCTATGCGAAGCGCTATCGTGCCTTTGTCGATAAGGTTGTGGCCGTCGAAGCCGCCAAGGCGCCGGGCGAGGCCGCGCTGTCGGAAGCGGTCGCGCGCTATCTGTTCAAGCTGATGGCCTACAAGGACGAATACGAAGTCGCGCGGCTCTATACCGACACCTCGTTCATCGAGCGCGTGAAGTCGACCTTCGCCGCCGGCGATCTGCGGTTTGAATTCCATCTGGCGCCACCGATGCTGGCCAAGCACGATCCGACGACCGGCGAACCGAAAAAGATATCGTTCGGGCCATGGATGCTGAAAGTTTTCGCCGTGCTGGCGAAATTCAAATTCCTGCGCGGCACGCCGCTCGACCCGTTCGGCTATACGCAAGAACGCCGCATGGAGCGCCGGCTTGTGACGGAGTACCAGGCCAGGCTTGAGGGCGTCATCGCCGACTTGTCGCCGCTGAACTACGCAACGGCGGTTGCCATCGCCTCGATCCCGGAGAAAATTCGCGGTTTCGGACCTATCAAGCAACGCAACCTATCAACCGCTCAGGCCGAAGAACGGAGCCTTGTCGAGCAATTCCGGGCCGGCGCTTCACCGTTTCTCAAGGCGGCGGAATAGCGGCGCGCCTCCCGTCGATTCCCGGGCATAGTTACATCCGAAGGTCAATTAGTGGCGCTTGCGACCATTTGCTGGTCCGCCAAGGCTTGACCCGCCTCCAACAGTGATTTCATATCAATACAAACAAGACCGCCCTTGATGGTGGCCGTGGGGAAGATGCGGGCTGACGCCAACGAGCGCCGGCCGAAGGGGAGGGTATCGAAGTGGCGTCAAACGCCGCCGCGCAGGCGGACACGTTTCCTAAGCTGTTGATCCGTAATGCGCAATTGTATGGCTCGCGGCCATCGATGCGGCATAAGGATCTCGGCATCTGGCAGACTTGGACATGGGCGCAAGCGCATGAAATCGTGCGCGCCTATGCCGTCGGCCTCCACCGGCTCGGCCTCAAGCGCGGCGAAACCATTGCCATTGTCGGCTCCAATCGGCCCCGCCTTTATTGGTCGGTCGTAGCGGCGCAGATGCTCGGCGCGGTGCCGGTGCCGGTTTATGCCGATGCGGTCGCCGACGAGCTCTGCTTCGTGCTGGCGCATGCCGATGTTCGTTTCGCCGCCGTCGAGGATCAGGAGCAGGTCGACAAGCTTCAGTCGGTGCTCGACCGGCTGCCGAAACTGGAACTGATGCTCTATGACGAGACGCGCGGCCTGCGCGACTATGACCACGCCGCGCTGCGCTCCATGGATGAGGTCATTGCCGACGGGCGCCAGGCGCTCGCCGCCGATCCCAAGGTCGGCGCGTGGCTCGATGCCGAAATCGACGCCGGCAAGGGCGCGGACCCGTCGATCATCCTCTACACCTCCGGCACCACCGGCGCCTCCAAGGGCGTCATGCTCACGCACGGCCGCTCGATCGCCGCGGCGTTCGACACCGTCGCCTTCGATCACCTGAACGAAAAGGATGTCGAACTGGCATTCCTGCCGCTCGCCTGGGCCGGCGACCATTATCTCAACTTCGCGCAAGGCATGGTCTCGGGATTCTGCATGGCCTGTCCGGAGAGCGCCG
>JAQSCR010000493.1:0-5832 GCA_029945495.1 Pseudolabrys sp.
TACGTGGCGCAAACTATCAGAAAGCCGATGGTGAGCGAAAGCTACCCCCGGGCATAGCTCGAATGCCGGGGCATTTCAGGCAGTGCATGATCGCTTTCGCCTGAAATAGGCCCGCCTGCCGGCTTGCCAAGGCTAAACGAGCGCAAAACGACCAAAAAAGCGAGGGTTTGATCTCAGGATCGGCCGCAGGCTCGCTATCAGCCCATACCGACCGATTTGAGGTAGTTATAGGCTTGGATGATCTCGATCAGGCGGTCTTCGGTCGAGCGGTCGCCGCCATTGGCGTCGGGATGGTGGCGTTTCACCAGATCCTTGTAGCGGGTCTTCACCTGGGCGGCGGTGGCGCTGACTTCGAGGCTGAGCGCCTCGAAAGCCTTGCGCTCGGCATTGCGGATGACGCGGGTCTCGACGCGGGTTTTTTGTTCCTTGCCGGTACCGTCGAACAGGCCGAACGGGTCCGCCGAACCGCCCAGCGCGGAGAGGTCCGGCTTCGCCTTGCGTTTGCCGGTGCCCATCTTCCAGGTCGGGCGATGGCCGGTCAGCGCGTCTTTTTGATAGGCGAGAACGGCATCGTCCTTCATGCCGGCGAAGAAATTATACGACTGATTGTACTCGCGCACATGCTTGACGCAGTAGTGCCAGCGGCCCTCGGTATTGGGCCCCTTGGGCGCGAAATTCGTGGCCTTTTCCTTGCAACCAGCCCATTGGCAGACCGGCCCGTCGTTCTTGACGCGGCGGTCCTTGCCCGGTTTGACGCGAATGCTGTCGAAAAGTGGTGAGTCGATTTTCATGACCGTTTTTTATGCGCTTCTTTTGCCGATGGCTTCAAGACTTGACAACGATAAGACAACACGATTCTGGCGGTATTAGGCCGCGATAATAGACCATTGACCCTTTCAACGCCGTTTCCTAACTGAAGCGGCATGCGAACAGTCGATCTGCTCACCAGGAAGCTGACCGAGGCTTTCAAGCCGCAAAGCCTCAACGTGGTTGACGAGTCCCACCAGCACGAAGGCCATGCCGGGGCACGGCCGGGCGGGCAAACGCATTTCAGAGTTTATATCGTGTCTGAGGCCTTCAAAGGAAAGACCCGGATCGACCGCCATCGCATGATCAATCAGGCGCTCGCCGACGATCTGGCCGGCGGCGTGCACGCGCTGGCTATCCACGCAACGGCGCCCGGCGAAGGCTGAGCCTCGAAGGCCACGGCCGTCGCGCGCGCTCAGGCCGGCTTCACGCCTATTTGCAGCAGCGCCGACAACTCCCGGACAGCCTCGGTCAGTTGCAAGACCTCGGTTTCGCGAAGCTGGTCGATCTTCTGATGCAGCAGCTCGATCTCAAGCTCGGCTTTGATGTTGATCTTGAAATCGTCCTCGGCTGACTTGCGATCGATATCCTGCTGGCGATTCTGGCTCATCATGATGAACGGCGCCGCGTAAGCCGCCTGAAACGACAGCGCCAAATTGAGCAGGATGAAGGGATACGGGTCCCATTGGTTGACATAAGCGGTGACATTGAGCGCGATCCAGAACATCAGGATCACGGACTGGATGATGATGAATGTCCAGGAGCCCATCGTTGCGGCGACGCCATCGGCGATCTTCTGGCCAACGGTGAGACCGTCGCTCGAAGGCTGCGAGCGGCCGGGGAGCGCGCGAACACCGCGCCGCATTTTTCGCAGCTCGCCCAGCAGGCGGTGTTCGGCCTCGTGCAATTCGACCTTGACGGCACTCATATCTTGCATGATGTCGATCCTAGTCCGTACCGGCTTCTGTCTAAGATGGCTGGGCGCCTCAATCGCGCAGGCCTGACGGCCGTTGCTATTGCGGCTTGATGTCGGCAGCCTTGATCACCTCGCCCCACATCTTGCAGATCCGCCTTGATCTGCTCGGCGAAATCATCGATAGGCCGCCCCAGGCGTTATTGCGATCGTTCTTTTATCCACACGTGTCGTGGATGCTTATACAGACTTCTTGCCCGATGCGCGCGGCAACGGCTGGATGCGCAGCGCGGTGATGCGGTTGCGCGCGCGGCGCACGACCCTGAAACGGAAGCCGTAGAAGGTGAAGCTCTGCCCGATCTCAGGGATAGAGCGCGCCTCGTGAATGACCAGGCCTGCGACTGTTGTCGCCTCCTCGTCCGGCAGTTCCCAGCCCATGACGCGATTGAGATCGCGGATCGGCACCGCGCCGTCGACATTGACCGAACCGTCCGGCTGCTTGCGCACGCCGGGCATGGCGACGTCGTGCTCGTCGGTGATGTCGCCGACGATTTCTTCCAGAATATCCTCGAGCGTCACCAGGCCTTCGACCTCGCCATACTCGTCGACGACCAGAGCGAACGGCGTCTTGCGCCGGCGGAACGCCTTGAGCTGCTCCGACACCGGGCGTGTCTCCGGCACGAACCACGGCGGCGCCATCAGCGCGGCGACGTCGATTTTGGAAGCGTCGCCGTCGAGCGCATGCAACGCGCGCAGCAGGTCCTTCACGTGCAGGATGCCGATGATGTTCTCCTGGTTGCCGCGCCACAGCGGCAGCCGCGTCACCGGCGAGGCTATCACCGTGTTGACGATGTCCTCGGGCTTATCGTCGGCGTTCACCGTAATCATGTTGGTGCGGTGGACCATCACGTCGGAGACTTCCAGCTCGCCAAAGCGGAAGACATTCTGAATGTATTCGGCCTGGCCTTCCTCGATATTGCCGTGCTCGGCCGATTCTTCGACCAGCCCTTCGATCTCGACATCGGTCAGGATATCCTGCGTCGAGTGCTCCTTGACGCCGAGGCCGCGCAGCACCGAGCGCGACGCCGCGTTCAGAAGCCAGTTCAGCGGATAGAGCAGCAGAAACGAGATATGCAGCGGATAGGCGATCCATTGCGACACCGGCACCGGTTCGCGGATCGCCAAGGTCTTCGGCACCTGTTCGCCGATGACGATATGCAGCGACGAGAACACCAGGAAGCCGACCAGGAACGAGGTGAAATGCAGCGCCTTTTCCGGCATGGCGAACGGCGCCAGCACCGGCTCCAGCAGCGCGGCGACGGTCGGCTCGCCGACCCAGCCAAGGCCGAGCGAAGCCATGGTGATGCCGAGTTGGCAGCAGGCCAGATAGGCTTCGATATTGCCCATCATCGTCTGCAGCAAACGCGCGGCGAAGCGGTTCTCCTCTGCCATTGCATCGATGCGGAAGCCGCGGCTCTTGACCAGCGCGAACTCAGCGGCGACGTAAAACGCGTTCAGCGCCAGCAGAAAGGCGGCGAGCAGCAGATTGAAGATGGTGGCGTTCATTCAGAGTCTCTTGCCGAAATTTTCTCTTGCAGGAACGCGCGCACCCCGGCGGCATCGACGTCGTCGGCGACGAAGGCCTGACCGATGCCGCGCGCCAGAATGAAGGTCAGCTTGCCACGCTTCACTTTCTTGTCCTGCGCGATCAACTCCATGAGCCTGTCGACATCGGGAACGCCGCCCTGCACGTCGCTTGCTTTGGTCGGCAGGCCGGCATCCGCAAGATGCGTACGCACGCGTGCGACACTATTGCCGCCAACCAGACCCTGGCGCTCCGAGAATTCGAAGGCCAGCACGCAACCGAGCGCCACGGCTTCGCCATGCAGCAGACGCTGCGAATAGCCGGCGCCCGCTTCGAACGCATGACCGAAAGTATGGCCGAGATTGAGCAGCGCACGCTCTCCGGTCTCGCGCTCGTCGCGCGCGACGATTGCCGCTTTGGCTCGACATGAGACGGCGATGGCATGTTCGCGCGCGGGGCCGCCCGCATAAACATCGCGCCAGTTTTCCTCGAGCCAGTCAAAGAAGTCCGCGTCGCCTAGCAACCCATATTTGGCGACCTCGCCATAACCGGCGCGGAATTCGCGCGGCGATAGCGTATCGAGCATCGCGGTGTCGGCGATCACCAGGATCGGCTGATGGAAGGCGCCGATCAGATTCTTGCCCTGGCGCGAATTGATGCCGGTCTTGCCACCGACCGAGGAATCGACCTGCGCCAGAAGCGACGTCGGCACCTGCACGAAATCGAGCCCGCGCCGCACGCTGGCCGCGGAAAAACCGGCGAGGTCGCCGATCACACCGCCGCCGAGCGCGATCACCAGATCGCTGCGCTCGATGCGGGCCGCGATGATCGCTTCGCAGACGGTCTCGAAGGTAGCGTAGTTCTTCGAGCCCTCGCCGGGCGCGACGACGATATGCGAATTGGCGATATCGGCGGACGCGAGAATGCTCTCGACCTTGGCAAGATGATGCTTCGCCACCGTTACGTCGGTCAGGATCACAGTCTTGGCATTCGGCCGCAACGCCTTGATGCGCGCGCCAAGCGTGGCGATCGCGCCGCGGCCGATGACGATATCATAGGCGCGCTCCGCCAGCGCCACCGGCACCACGATCGGTTCGCTCGAATGCGATGGAGCGATCTTGGGCGCGGTCATGAATTCTTCTCCTCGCCCACAGCGACGTTGAGATGCTTCGGCAAGGTGGCGACGATTTCGTCGACGATGGTGTCATGCGGCTCGTCGCGCGACTGCACGACGATATCGGATAAAGCGTAAATCGGTTCGCGCAACGGCAGCAGATCCTTCATCTTGTCGACCAGCGGCCGGTCGCCGCGGCGTTTGGTGCGCTTGCTCAGCACGTCGAGGTCGGCCTTCAGCCAGATCGAAATGCCTTTGATCTGGATCAGGTCGCGAGTGCTCCGGTCCATGACGGCGCCGCCGCCGGTCGCCAGCACCTGCGGCCCGTGGTCCAAAAGGCGCGCGATCACGCGCGCTTCGCCGGCGCGGAAATAGGGTTCGCCGTGCTTTTCGAAAATCTCCGGAATGGTCATGCCGGCCGCAGTTTCGATTTCGGTGTCGGCATCGGCAAAGCCGAGGCCGAGGCGGGTGGCGAGCCTGCGGCCGATCGAGGACTTGCCGGCACCCATCATGCCGACGAGCACGAGCGACCGCGACCCGAGGGCACGGAGAATTTCCGTCTTCAGGGTCTGATCGGCGGCGTTTTCCGCGGGCTTTTGAACAGCGGCATTAACCATGCTAGGCTTCCGGGGCGACGTAACGGTTCCATATACCAGCAATTGAGACAATTGCGATTGCCGGGCTTGTTTGCCGGCGGTTAAGGAAACCGGTCGTACACGCTAGTGGAGCGGATTTGACGTTCGCTACCGCTTGCCGGGGATATCTTAAGCGAACGTCAAATCCAAAGCTCCACTAGCAACAATAACTTGCTAGTGGTCCTTTGATTCTAACATTCGCAAAAGTGCCTCCGCAGACGGGATGCGAATGTTAGAATCGGACCACTAGAACTTGCGTTGTCCTTGGCCGCCGCCGGATAAAGATTATGCCGAGCCTGTTCAGATTCCTGGTTTTTGTCGGCCTGATCGGCGGCCTCGCCTATATCGGGGTGTTCGCGCTGGCCAATTTCGTCAAATACCAGCCGCGCGAGATCAGCGTGACTGTGCCGGCGGACAAGTTCGTGAAGCAACCGAAGTAGCCAAGCCGGGAAAAAGCCTGATGGCCCGCCGGCCCCAGAACAACGACGATACACTGGTGGAGTTGTTCCTCGACATGCAGGCGGCCGAGCGCGGCGCCGGCGAAAATACATTGTCGGCCTATCGCAACGACCTCGATGATCTGACCGCGCACTTGCGCGCCGCCGGCAAGAGCATCGCCAAGGCCGAAACCGACGACCTGCGCGGCTTTCTCAAAAGCCTCGACGAGCGCGGCTTCGCGGCATCGTCGCTGGCCCGCCGGCTGTCGGCGACGCGCCAGCTCTATCGTTTTCTCTATTCGGAAGGAAAACGCAGCGACGATCCGGCCGCGGTGCTGGAG
>JAQSCR010000493.1:5842-11068 GCA_029945495.1 Pseudolabrys sp.
AATTCTGTCGAGTGCCGAGGTCGACCGGCTGCTCAGCCAGGCGCGCGCCAATGCCGAGAATGCCGAACAACCGAGGCCGGCGCGCCTGCGCGCGGCGCGGCTGCTGTGCCTGCTGGAAGTGGTCTATGCCACCGGCCTGCGCGTGTCGGAACTGGTGGCGCTGCCGGCCTCGGCCGCGCGCCGCGACCAGGCGATGCTGGTGGTGCGCGGCAAGGGCAACAAAGAGCGGCTGGTGCCGCTCAACGGGGCGGCCAAGCGGGCCATGGCAGAATATTTGGCCTTGCGGGCGGACTCAGGCCCTGAAGGCAAGGACGTCAAAGAGCCCAAAACGAAATGGCTCTTCCCCTCCTTCGGCGAGCAGGGCCACCTCACCCGCCAGCATTTCGCTCGTGAATTGAAGGGGTTAGGCCAGGCCTGCGGGCTCGTCCCGGCGGGGCTGTCGCCCCACGTCCTGCGCCATGCTTTCGCCAGCCACCTGCTGCATAACGGCGCCGATTTGCGGGTGGTGCAGACGCTGCTCGGCCACGCCGATATCTCGACCACCCAGATCTACACCCACGTCCTGGAAGAGCGTCTGAAGACCCTGGTGCGCGACCTGCACCCTTTGGCCGATACCTAGCTGCCAAGGGCCGTAAGACCCATATTAACCCGATTGCTTGACTAAGGGGGCTGGTCCGCGTCACACCGCCCTTCCCACCACAACCGCCGGAAACCGATGCGCAGCTATCTCGACTTTGAAAAACCCGTGGCCGAGCTTGAGGCCAAGGTTGAAGAACTGCGCGCCATGGGCGAGACCGACAATGCGGTCTCGGTCGCCGACGAGATCAGCCGGCTCGAAGTGAAGGCCGCTCTTGCACTGAAAGAACTCTATGGCGAGTTGACGCCCTGGCAGAAGACGCAGGTCGCGCGCCATCCGCAGCGGCCGCATTGCCTGGATTACGTCAAAGGCCTGCTGAGCGAATTCGTGCCGCTGGCCGGCGACCGCAAGTTCGGCGACGACGCCGCTATCATCGGCGGCTTCGGCCGTTTCCGCGGCGAGAGCGTCTGCGTGCTCGGCCACGAAAAGGGCTCCGATACCGAAAGCCGCCTCAAGCACAATTTCGGCATGGCGCGGCCCGAAGGCTACCGCAAGGCGGTGCGCCTGATGGAGATGGCCGAGCGCTTCAATATTCCGGTGCTGACTTTGGTCGATACCGCCGGCGCCTATCCCGGCATCGGCGCCGAGGAGCGCGGCCAGGCCGAAGCGATCGCGCGCTCGACCGACGTATGTCTCGGTCTGACCGTGCCGAATGTCTCGGTGATCCTGGGCGAAGGCGGCTCCGGCGGCGCCATTGCGCTCGCCACCGCCAACAAGGTGCTGATGCTGGAGCACGCGATCTACAGCGTGATCTCGCCGGAAGGCGCCGCCTCGATCCTGTGGCACGATTCGACCAAGGCGCAGGACGCGGCGACCAACATGAAGATCACCGCCCAGGACATGGCCCGTTTCGGCGTCATCGACACCATCATCTATGAGCCGACCGGCGGCGCCCATCGCGACCCGGCAGGCACGATCGCCGCCGCTGCCGACGCTATCGCCAAGGCCTTCGCCGAATTGCGGCCGCTCGACCGCGATGGCGTCCGCAAGCAGCGGCGCGACAAATTCCTCGCCATGGGCCGTCTGCCGGCCCGCGCCGCCGGCTAGCCGCCGCCATCGGGATTCCGCGTTGCCGTCCGGCTTGCTTCGATTTAAGTTTGGTTTACCATAGGGTTACTGGGGATAGCGGCTGGCGGGGTTTGCCTTGCGGATGCCACATCTTATGGATAACGATATCTCAATGATGGCCCGCCCGTTCCGGGAGTATCGCGTCTTGAGCCTACCCTATCTCCGAACGCTGCTGGCATCCGCGGCTGTCGTCGCCGCGATTGCGCTTGCCGGCTGCAATCCGAGCGACGTGACGAGCGGCCGCTCCCAGGCGCCGCTGTCGGAAAAGACGCTCGCCGAAATCGCCGCCAAGAACATGGATAAGGAATCTCCGATCCTCGCCCGCATCTTCAAGGAAGAAGCGGAGATGGAAGTCTGGAAGATGAACCGTGACGGCGAATACGCCCTGCTGAAAACCTATCCGATCTGCCGCTGGTCGGGCGATCTCGGTCCCAAGAAGAAGGAAGGCGACCGCCAGGCGCCCGAGGGCTTCTATACGATTACGCCGGGACAGATGAACCCGGCCTCCAATTATTATCTCGCCTTCAACACCGGCTTTCCCAATGCCTATGACCGCTCGTGGGGCTACACCGGCTCCGAGTTGATGGTGCATGGCGACTGCTCGTCGCGCGGCTGCTACGCGATGACCGATGAGCAGATTCAGGAAATCTACGCGCTGGCGCGCGAGTCGTTCTTCGGCGGGCAGAAGGCGTTCCAGCTGCAGGCCATGCCGTTCCGCATGACCGCGCTGAACATGGCCAAGCACCGCAACAATCCGAACTTCGCGTTCTGGAAGATGCTCAAGGAAGGCTACGATCACTTCGAAGCCACCCATCAGCAGCCGCAGGTCGCGGTCTGCGAGAAGCACTACGTGTTCGATCCGGCGCAGCCGGAAAATGCATCCAAGCCGCTGAAGTTCGACGCCAAGGGTAAATGCCCGGTGTACGAGCTCGACAAGACCATCGCCGATACCGTGCTCGACCATCGTCGCAAAGAGCAGGTGCAGATGGCCGAGTATATTTCGCAAGGTGTCGCCACCGTGCCGATGCGCCACGGTATTGACGGCGGCATGAACCCGGTATTCGCCGAGAAGATCACGACCCAGGAAGGCTACGACAACAAAGGCCGCGTGATCCAGGTGGCGCGCCCGGCGCGTTGCCGCGCACGCCGGATGCACCGGCGCCGACCCAACTCGTCTCGGTGCCGAAAGCGGCGCCCGAACTCGCGAGCGAGCCGGTGGTGCTGGCCAGCGTGCCGGTGCCGCAACCGGCGCCGCTCGCCAAGGAAGCGCCGTCCAAGAAGCCGAACTCGATCGCCGGACTGCTGGGCAATGCGTTCGGCGGTTCGCAGGCGCACGCCGAAGCGACGTCGAGCGAACCCGTCGTTCTGCGCGGCAGTAAGCCCGAGACGGCAAAGCCCAAAACAGTAACGCCTAAGGCGGCGACACCGCCAAAGGCTGTGGCGGCCACTGCGCCCGAGCCGGCCAAGGAGCCGGCCAAACAACGCACGGCAAAGGCCGACAAGCCCGGCGTCGCCGACGACGCCCCGCGCGCCGAGTCCCGGCAGATGCGCACCGCCTTCTCGGCGCCGGCGAGCAGCGGCGGCCTGCTGGCGGGCGCCCAGCCGGTGGTAGCGACAGGCACGTTCGACAGCCGCTGGCCGGGCTTGCGCTAGGCTCAAACCGTTTCAAGGTTGCGTTTAAGTTTTCGCAGTTAGACTGCGGCGATGGATTGCTTCGTCTATGTCCTCGGCTGCCGCCACAAAGGCCGCACCCTGACCTATGTCGGGTGGACTAATGACGTGCCGCGCCGCCTCAAACAGCACAACACCGGCAAGGGCGCTCGCACCACGCGCGGCCGAACCTGGGTGCTGCTCCATTCCGAATCTTTCGCCACCCGCAACGAGGCGATGAGCCGGGAATGGCACCTCAAGCGCGAACGCGCCTTCCGCAAGAAACTGGCGCAGAAGATCAAGCCCTGATCCCGGCCTTTCGTGATTGGACAGGCGTGGCGCTCAAGTCTAATCATCGCCCGCACCGGCATCCGCTCCGCACGCGAGGATCGTGTCATTAATTACGCAGCCCCCACAACCGTTCATCACCTGCCCCGCCTCAACAATGGGACCTGGGAATTTCCGGTCCTGCATGTGCGCGGCGGCACCTCGACCGGCCTCATCATTTGGGATCGCATCGCGCCCAAGGACCTTGAGTTGCGCGAGGAGTTGCTGCGCCACCTGATGGGCCTGCCGCTCACCGGCACGACCTCCGACACCAAGCAGATCACCGGTCTGGGCCGCGGCCTTGCCACCAGCAACAAGGTGTTCTTCGCCGAGATGGCGGCGAACGCCGACGGCGCGCCGCGCATCGTCTCGACCTTGGCGCAACTGGCGAGCGGCAAATCGCAGATCGACTGGAGCGTGAACTGCGGCAACATGTCGGCCGCCCTGCCCTATTGGGCGATAGACCAGCATTTCCTGCCGCGCCAGTTGAACGGCAAAGGCGAAGTCGAAATCTTCAACACCAATACCAAGACCACGATGATCGGCCGCGTCGCGCTCGACGGCGACGGCTTTGCCTTCGCGCAGATCCCCGGCGTCGACGGCGAATTTCCCGGCGTTGATCTGTTCATGGCCAACCCGGTCGGCGCAAAAACCGGAAAGGCGCTGCCGACCGGCAATGCCGCCGACCGCTTCGGCGACTACACGGTGTCCTGCGTCGATGTCGCGGTGCCGATGGTGATCGCGCGCGCGGCGGAATTCGGCAAGACCGGCACAGAGCCGGTCAAGGACCTGCGCAACGACGACGTATTCTTTTCGGCGCTGAAGAAGCTGTGGATCGAAGCCGGCCTCAAGATGGGCCTGACGACCAAAGGCCGGCCGATGACGGCCGACGAACTCGCCAACAGCGAGACGATCCCGAAAGTCTGCATCATTGGCCCGCCGGTGAACGGCGGCAACATCTCGACGCGCTATTTCACGCCGCAGACCGGCCACGACACGATGGCGGTGACCGGCGGCTGCTGTCTCGCCGCCGCCTGCCTGATGCCGGGCACGGTCGCCTACGAGCTTGCGCAAGGGTTGCCGGCGCTCGGCGCGACGACGAGCGAAATTCAGGTCGATATCGAGAACCCGGCCGGCATCCTGTCGGCGACCATCGAAGGGCAGCAGACCAACACCGAAACCAGAATCAGCCGCGCCGCCTACAAGCGCTCGGCGCAGATTCTGCTGCGCGGCTATGTGCCGGTCTATCGCGCCTCGGCGGCGCTCAAACAGGCGCTGAGCGAAGCGGCCGACGGAAACATGTCTAAATCAAAGGCGTGAACGCCTGAGATACCCAGCGAGAGCCGCGCCGGAAAAATTCGGACAACCGGGTCCCGGACGCGCGCCACCCCGGTAGCCGGCGCGCGTCCGCGGGTACCTACGGGCCGCGGTTACCTCTCGCCGGCTTCGGCATTGGCCAGCTTCTTGAACGTCTCGGCATTGTAAGCCGCGTTCACCCTCTTGCCGGATTTGTCGACCGCATAAACTTCGTAGCAGCCGTTCGC
>JAQSCR010000494.1 GCA_029945495.1 Pseudolabrys sp.
GTTGCGGAACAGGCCGATGGTCTTGATCAGATCGCGGATGCGGTCTTCGCCCAGCGCCGCCATTTTTTCCGGCGTGTCGGCCAGCGCGAACAATGCCGGCGTCGCCTTGTTGACCCCGGCATCGGTGGCCTGCGCCGACAGCACCACCGCCACCAGCAGCGTGAACGGATTGGTGTGCTTGAGTTCGCCTTTCGGCTCCGGCTCCCGCGCTTGAAAGCGGCGGAATGCCTCTGCGATCTGCGCCGCCGTCCAGCGCTTGGCGGTGCCTTCAAAGGCCGCGGCGTCGGCCTTTTTCTGCGTCACTACGGTTTTCGGCCGGGCCGCCTTGCCCTTGGCTGCTTTGCGGACGAGGCGGTTGCGGACCGATTTTTTTGCCATGATTTCCGGTATACTCAGCGCCATGACCTTCGACAACACGATATCGGACGAACTCGAACCGACGATCTTTTCCGCCACCATCACGCCGCACCGCTCGCTCGGCAATGTCGGCTTCCTGGTGCTGATGATCGTATTCGGCGGCGTCAGCTTTCTCACCGGCATCGCATTTCTGCTGATGGGCGCCTGGCCGGTGTTCGGCATTTTCGGGCTGGACGTGCTGCTGTTGTACTGGGCGCTGCGGGTCAATTATCGCCACGCCGCCGCTTATGAGGAGATCAAGGTCACCGCCGCCGCGCTCACCGTGCGCAAGGTGGACCACCGGGGCGAGGCCCGCGAATGGGCGCTCAACCCGCTGTGGGTCAGGCTCGACCGGGAGGCGACCGAGGAGTTCGGCATTGTCCGGCTGTTCCTGGTGTCGCGCGGCAAGCAGCTGGCGATCGCCAGCTTTCTCGGCCCGGACGAAAAGGAAAGCTTCGCCCGCGCGCTGGGCAATGCGCTGAACGAGGCCAGGCGCGGGCCGACGCAAACCGTGGTCAATTAGTCAGAAATCGGGTGGGCTGCAGGCCCCGGCCACCCTAGATTCGTGGCATGACACAGACAACAGCCATAGCCACCATGCCGAAACAAACGCCGACCTTCATCGAGACCTTCCCCAAGCTTGCCCCGCTCTCCACCGCGGCGGCGGATTACGACATCGTGCGCCGCGCCATCGCGCATATTCGCGGCCATTGGCGCACGCAGCCGGAGATCGACGTCATTGCCGACGCCGCCGGCGTCTCCGCCACCGACCTGCATCATCTGTTCCGCCGCTGGTGCGGGCTGACGCCGAAAGCGTTCCTGCAGGCGCTCACGCTCGACAGCGCGCGCGAACTGCTGCGGCAATCGGCAAGCGTGCTGGATACATCCTACGAAGTCGGCCTGTCCGGCCCCGGACGGCTGCACGATTTGTTCGTCACGCACGAGGCGATGTCGCCGGGCGAATGGAAAGCCGGCGGCGAAGGCCTGACTATCACTTACGGTTTTCATCCCTGCCCCTTCGGCATGGCGCTGGTGATGATGACGCCGCGCGGCCTTGCCGGCCTGGCGCTCGCCGACGCCGGCAAGGAGCGTGCTTCGCTGCGGGATATGCGCGCGCGTTGGCCGAAGGCGAAATATGTCGAGGACTATGCGGCCACCGCCGCCACCGCACGGCGCATCTTCGACCAGGCGATGTGGAAGCCGGACCAGCCGCTGCGCGTGGTCCTGATCGGCACCGATTTCGAAGTGCGCGTCTGGGAGAAGCTGCTCACCATTCCGATGGGCAAGCTCACCACTTATTCCGATCTCGCCCGCAGCACTGGCGCGCCGAAAGCCGCGCGCGCGGTCGGCGCCGCGGTCGGAAAAAATCCAATCAGCTTCGTGGTGCCGTGCCATCGCGTCGTCGCCAAGAACGGCGACATCACCGGCTATCACTGGGGCATCAGCCGCAAGCGCGCGATGCTCGGCTGGGAAGCCGGCATGGCGGTGGCGTAAACGACCGTTCAGACGGGAACCTCGGCGACACAACTTGATAGCCGATGTGAAGAAACCACCTCCCGCCTGTTGCGTTGAGTTTTGATTCCCCCAGTGCGGGGCATCGACCAGTGCAACGAACAGAGGAGGAATTTATGAAAATCCGTATGCTCGCGACCGTGGCGGCTCTCGCTCTCGCCCCCGCCGTTGCGTTCGCCCAGACCTCGACTGTCGGCGGCGCCGTTGGCGGCGCGGCGGTTGGCGCCGTTGTCGGCGGCCCCGTTGGTGCCGTTGTCGGCGCCGGTGTTGGCGGCGCGGTCGGCAATGCGGCCGAACCACCGCGTGAAGTCGTGACCTATGTGGAACACGAGAATGTTCCATCGGTCGCGGTGCAGGAAGAGATCGTCGTCGGCCGGCCGATGCCAGCCACGGTCGAATTGCGCCCGGTACCGCGGCACACCGAGTTCCGTTACGCGTATGTGAATAACAGCCGCGTGATCGTCGACTCGCGCAGCGGCAAGGTCGTCAAGATCATCCGCTAAGGCTGTCTAGCAAATGAAAAGGCTCCGCCGCGAGGCGGGGCCTTTTCCACGCGAAAGCCTCAAGGCCACACCGGCGGATCGGTACCGAGCGGGACCGAAGGCCGTGTCCAATGTGGCGGCGTAACCGTCATGGTGGCGGGATGGCGCACGGCCGAAAGCCGGCCGAAACCGGAAGCGCTTTCTTCCAGGCAATCGGTTACGTCTTCGCGCGCAGGATCGTTGCAGGTCATGCCGTCGATTCGGCCGAGCGAGCGCAGCCAGAAGCCGGTCTGCGCCAGTGAGGCGCGCACATGCCAGCTGCCGCCTTCGCTCGCCCGCCGCAACAGCGCCGTCATCGCGCCATAAGCAAGCAGATAGCCGGTGGCATGATCGAGCACTTGCGCCGGCATTGGCTTGGGACCCGTGATGCCGAAGGCTTCCGCTTCCGCCGCATTGAAGCCGCTCCCGGTCTGCACCAGCGAATCGAAGCCACGGCGACCCGCCCACGGCCCCTCATGCGAATAGGCCGACAGCGTCACATAGACGATGCCGGGACGAAGCCGCGCGACCTCGGCGGGACCGTAACCGAGCGCCTCGAGCCCGCCGGGACGATAGCCTTGCACGACGACATCGGCCTCGCGCAGCAACGCGTCGAAGGCCTTGCGCCCGGCGGCATCGTGCAAATCGACATGCGCCGACAGCTTGCCGCGGCCGGTGTCGATCACGAGCGGCGCCACCGAAGGCAAATGCCGCGAGGTTACCAGCATAACGTCGGCCCCATGCGCGGCGAGCGTCAGCCCGCCGACCGGACCCGCGATGATACGCGTGAGATCCAGCACTTTGATGCCGGCCAGCGGACGTTTCCCTTGCGGCCAGGCCGGCGCCGGCGCGTCGCCGATGCGTTCGCACGTCATCAATGGCAAGCGGCTGATCGCCTGGCCCTGCGGATGCGCATCCCATTCGGCGAAGCTGCGCATGGCGGCGACGACAAGTTTGGCGTTCGCGGCCGCGTCCTCGAAGTCGAAGGCCTTCCAGCCGCGTAAGGCCTGCGCCACCGCCGCCTTGTCGTTGGCGCAGCCGAGCAGCTTCAGCACGCCGTCGCGATGGTGCGGGAAGTTCGTGTGCAGCCGCACATAGCGGCCGTCGCCGCATTCGTAAGCGCCGGCGATCTTGTCCCACAGTTCCGGCGCAGGCCCGCCGTCGATGGTGAGATAGCGCTCGCTGCGAGCGGCGATCGCCGCCGCGCGCATGTCAACGCCGACGTCTTGCCTACGACCCGTGCGGGCGTGCCAGATTTTCGCCGCCGCCAGAGCGGACGCCGCCACGCTCGCTTGCATCGCAGTGCCGACCGCGAAGGACGAGGGCAGCACCGGCTCGCGGCCCGTCAATGCAATGGCTTTCAGCGCCTCGGGGTCATGCCCGAGATCGGTCCACAGTCTGGCGAGGACGGACGATGTCACGCCGCCAGATTCAATTTTGACTTCACGGTCGAATCCGCATTGAGCCGGTAGATCATCGGCACGCCGGTATCGATATTTAATTGCGTGATGGTTTCGGTTGTATGCCTATCGAGCACCATCACCAATGCGCGCAGCGAATTGCCGTGCGCCACTACCAGCACGCGCTCGCCGCGCAGCACGCGCGGCAATATTTCCGTATTGTAGTAAGGCAGCGTCCGCGCCAACGTATCCTTGAGGCTTTCGCCACCCGGCGGCGCGATGTCGTAAGAGCGGCGCCAGATATGCACCTGCTCCTCGCCCCATTTCTTGCGCGCATCATCCTTGTTCAGCCCGGACAGGTCGCCGTAGTCGCGCTCGTTCAGCGCCTGATCCTTGACGACCGGCAGGCCGGTCTGGCCCATTTCCTCGAGCATCAGATCGAGCGTGCACTGCGCGCGCTTGAGTACCGAGGTGTAGGCAACATCGAACACGAGCCCTTGGGCTTTCAGTTTGCGGCCGGCCTCGCGCGCTTCCTTAACGCCCTGCTCGGTCAGGTCGACGTCGCGCCAGCCGGTGAACAGGTTCTTCAAATTCCATTCGCTCTGGCCGTGACGCACGAGCACAAGTAGACGATCGTTCATTATTGTCCGGCTCCGGAAGTTGGCATGTTGCGTTTTATTTTACGGGCGATACGGGCGGCGATCAAAAAGCAAACGATCATGACCAGCAACAGCCCGACGGATAGCAGCGTCTCCTTCATTTCATCGTGCGGGATGAGATAGCCGGAGAAATAGCTTCCGACCAGCGCCACGAAGGCGACCACCATCAAGCCGATGACCATCTTGCCCTGCGGCCCGCTGAGATCGACCGGTTTGGCGGGCGCAACATCTTGCTTGCTGGTCTTTCGCCACATGAAGCCTGCGACGATGAAGAAGACAACGCCGATGGCGGCGAACATGTACGGCACGAAAGCCGGCACCGGCTCGGCGCGCCCGGTCACCGGCACGGAATATTGGTAAGCCACAATGAACACCGCGATGCCGGCGCCGAGCATGGCGTAAGACATTGCCCTCGTCTTCGCGACTTGTTCCGGTGTCATGGCCGCCCCCTGGTTAGAAATCCTTCAGGCCCAGCACATCCATCATCGAGTAAAGCCCGGGCTTCTGCGTGCGCGCCCACAGCGCCGCATGCAGCGCGACGCTCGCGAACAGCATGCGATCCTGGGCCTTGTGGACGAGTTCGATGCGTTCGGCCGGACCGACAAACATCACCGTATGTTCGCCGACCACAGTGCCGCCGCGCAGCGTGGCAAAACCGATATCGCCGGATCGGCGCGCGCCAGTGTGACCGTCGCGGCTGCGCACGGCACTTTTATCGAGATCGACGCCGCGCCCCTCCGCCGCCGCGTGGCCGAGCATTAGCGCGGTGCCGGACGGCGCATCGATCTTCTGATTGTGATGCATCTCGAGGATTTCGATATCGAAGGCGGCGTCGAGCGTTTTGGCGACGCGCTTGGTCAGCGCCGTCAGCAGATTGACGCCGAGGCTCATATTGCCGGACTTGACGATCACCGCCGTCTTGGCGGCCTCGGCGATCCTGGCGTCGTCGGCGGCGCTCGTGCCCGTGGTGCCGATGATGTGCACCTTGCCGGCCTTGGCCGCGATCGCGGCAAGCTCGAGCGTCGCTTGCGGGATCGTGAAGTCGATAATGCCGTCGGCTACGCCAATCACTTGCGCGGCATCGCCAACGAGCTTGACGCCGTTCTCGCCCAATCCGGCGAGTGTGCCGGCATCCCAGCCGATCAGCGGCGAGCGGGCGTCTTCCAGCGCACCGGCCAGCTTGAACTGCTTGCTCTCGGCAATCGCCTTGACCAGCGTGCGGCCCATCCGCCCGCCGGCACCGGCGACAATCAAACGCATTTCGGCCATCGGTCAGCTCCCGGGCTAATGGTTTGGGTATAGCGGGGAGGCATGGGCTCTGTCACCTCTCCCCATCTCCAGTGGCATTCCGGAGCGCGGAAGCGCTACGGCTGCGGGCCGTCATAGCCTTCGATGATCACGATGTCGGCGACCGAATGCGGCTGCCGCACCTTGATATTGGCCTGGTATTCCGGCGACTGGTAACAGGCGAGCGCGGTGGCGTAGTCGGGGAATTCGATCACCACATTGCGCGAGCGGGCGCTGCCTTCCGGGCATTCGAACTGGCCGGCGCGGACGACGAACCTGGCCCCGAATTTCTTGAAGATCGCGGCATTGGCCGCGGCATAGGGCCTGTAGCCCTCGTCGCTCTTCACATCGACCCGGCCGATCCAGTAGCCCTTCGCCATTTCGACCTCCCGTTATTTTTTCGCCTGGGCAATTTCGGCGACGATCGCGTCGGCCGCCGCTTTCGGATCGGCCGCTTCGACGATCGGCCGGCCGACCACCAGATAATCGGCGCCGGCGGCGATCGCCTTGGCCGGCGTCATGATGCGCTTCTGGTCGCCGGCGGCGCTGCCGGCCGGGCGGATGCCCGGCGTCACCAGCGCCATCCTGGCGCCGACGATGCCGCGCAGATTCGTCGCTTCTTCCGGCGAGCAGACGAGGCCGTCGATGCCGATGTCGCGCGCCTGCTCGGCGCGCCGCGCCACCAGTTCGCTGACGCCGAGCCTGTAGCCGGCGGCTTCGAGGTCGGCCGCGTCGTAGGACGTCAGCACCGTGACCGCGAGAATCTTGAGATTGGAGCCGCGCTTGCCTTCGACCGCCGCCGTCATCGTTTGCGGATAGGCGTGCACGGTGAGGAAGGTCGCGCCCATCTGCGCCACGCTCTCGACGCCCTTGGTGACCGTGTTGCCGATGTCGTGCAGCTTGAGATCGAGAAACACCTGCTTTCCGGCCGCGATCAACCCGGCCGCGAACGGAATGCCGCCGGCGAAGGCAAGCTGATATCCGAACTTGTAGAAGGTCACCGAATTGCCCAGGCGCGTGACCATGGTCTCGGCGTCTTTCACCGAAGGCACATCCAAAGCAACGATCAGGCGGTCACGCGGGTCTACCGGCAAGGCTTTAGTCTCCTGGGATTTTAATATCGAAACGTCTTACGCCATCAGCCGCGTCATCTCCACCAGACGCGCGAGCTCGGCATGAAACAAATTCGCGGTGCGGGTGTCGGTCAGTTTATCCATGTCGTCGAAGGCCTGGTCGGCGCGCGCCACGGCAACCTGCTCCGGAATGACCAGCGCGCCGCAGCCCTGTTCGAGAATTTGCCGCAACGCCATCAGCCCTGGCAGGCCGCCGTTCGGCTCCGTCGAGGCCGAGCAAATCGCGAAGACGCGGCCCTTGAAGGCGGCATGGGTCGGATCGCCGCGCTCGCGCACACGCGAAACCCAGTCGATGGCGTTTTTCAGAGCCGGACTGACCGACGCTGAGTAATCGGGACTGGCGATGAAGACGCCCTGATGCGCTGCGATCATCTGCTTGAGTTTGACCGCATTGCCGGGCGGACCGCTGCGGGCGTCGGTGTCGGCGTCGTACAGCGGCAGCGGATAGTCAACCAGCGAAATGCGGGTGACGTCGACGTCCAGCAGCGTCAGTTCCTTGGCCGCCAGCGCCGCCAACTTGGCGTTATGCGAGCCGGTGCGGGTCGAGCCCGGCAGGACCAGAATTTTCGGCGCTGACATTGAGGACTCCGGAAATAGCGAACGTGATAACACGTCGCCTATCGATCGTCATTCCGGGGAAAGATGCGGCCGCCTCAAACGCCGCGATAAACCCAGACGCGCGCGGGCGGCAGGTTCAGCCAGATCAGCTCGGAGGCCTCGCCCTTGATGCCCGACAGTGTCTTCGGGATCGGCGGCACCATCGCGTAGGTGAACTGGACAAAGGGCGCGCCGGGCTTCAGCAAGCCCATCGCGTCGGAGATCAGCCGCAGGCGGGTGCGCAGCGGCTTGGTGAACAGCGGCAAGCCGGAGACGATCGCGGCCACCGGCTCGCGCACGGTGCTCTCCCGCAGACGGCGCAGGCGGTAGGCATCGCCCTGCACCACGGTCGCCGCCGGATAGCGGGTGCGCAGCAGGCGGCAGAAATCGGGATTGAATTCGACCAGCACCAGGCGCGCCGGATCGACGCCGCGCTGGACCAGCGCCTCGGTGACGGGGCCGGTGCCGGGTCCAAGCTCTATCACCGGGCCGGTGGATTGCGGATCGACGCAGCGCGCCATGACGCGCGCCAAGGCCTTGCTCGAGGGCATCACCGCGCCGGTGCGCAGCGGCTTTTCCATCCACGAGCGAATGAACTGCATCTCGTCGTCGAGACGCAGCGGCTTTTTTTCAACGCGGACGGATGTGTGCAATGGCATCGCTACTGGGTCACGCGTGCGTACGGCCGGACAGTTGGCCCGCAAGGTTCACGGGTATAGCGAGCAGGGCAAAGGGTCAAGATGGCTACTCCGAATAGCTGCCGCGATTTCCCAGGCCTTCGAGGAAGGACTTGACCCGGCCGAGAAAACCGGAGGATTCCGGCTGGGTCTGCTCGGACGACAGTTTGTCGAATTCGGCCAGCAGCTCGCGCTGGCGTTTGGTCAGCTTTTGGGGGGTTTCGACCGCGACCTGGACATAGAGGTCGCCGGTTTGCTTCGACCGCAGCACCGGCATTCCCTTACCGGACAGACGGAAGCGGCCCCCGGTCTGGGTTCCGGCCGGGACCTTGACCTTGGCCTCGCTGCCATCGATCGCCGGCACTGCGACCTCGCCGCCGAGCGCCGCCGTCACCATCGAGATCGGCACCCGGCAGTGCAGGTCGGCGCCGTCGCGCTGATAGAGCTCATGCGGCTGCAGCGACAGGAAAATATAAAGATCGCCCGGCGGTCCACCGCGCACGCCGGCCTCGCCTTCGCCGGCGAGCCTGATGCGGGTGCCGTCCTCGACGCCGGCCGGGATGTTGACCGACAGCATGCGCTCGCGCGTGATACGTCCGGCGCCCTCGCAAGCGTCGCAGGGGTCATCGATGACCTGGCCGCGGCCCTGGCACGTGGGGCAGGTGCGCTCGAGCGTGAAGAAGCCCTGCGCATGGCGGACCTTGCCGGCGCCGCCGCAGGTGGCGCAGGCCTTCGGTTTGCTGCCGGCCTTGGCGCCCGAGCCCGAGCAGACCTCGCAGGTGACCGAGGTCGGTATGCGAACCTGCGCGTTCTTGCCCTCCGCCGCCACCCATGCCGAACAGGTCTTCGAAAATGTCGGAGAAGGTCGACGCGAAATCGGCGCCGAAACCATGCGCGCCGCCGCCACCACCGCCCTGCTCGAACGCGGCATGGCCGAAGCGGTCATAGGCGGCGCGCTTGTCGCCGTCCTTGAGCACTTCATAGGCTTCGTTGAGTTCGCGGAATTTATGCTCGCATTCGGCGTCGCCAGGATTGCGATCGGGATGATGCTGCATCGCCAGCTTGCGGAATGCACCCTTGAGCTCGACCTCGGTGCAGGTGCGCGTGACGCCCAGAACTTCGTAATAGTCGCGCTTGGACACCGGTCATTCCCCGCCGAATATTTAAAAAACCTCGCCCTGAAGTCCGCGTTGTCGCGTCTCGCAGGGCGAGGTTTGTTCTTAAAGGTATCGCTCCTTAGGCCGACTTCTTGCCGCCCTTGTCGTCGTCCACTTCGGTGAACTCCGCGTCGACAACATCGTCCTTCTTCTCGCCCGAACCTTCGCCGCCGGCGGCGCCCGCCTGCTGCTGGTTGTAGATGGCTTCGCCGAGCTTCATCGACGCCGTCGCCAGCGCATTGGTCTTGGCCTGGATGACTTCCGAGTCGTCGCCCTTGAGCGCTTCCTTCAGATCGGCAACGGCGTCCTCGATCGCGGTGCGATCGCCGTCGCTGACCTTCGAGCCGTGCTCGGCGAGCGCCTTCTCGGTCGAGTGCACAAGCGATTCGCCGTGGTTCTTGGCTTCGACCTGCGCCTTGCGCTTCTTGTCCTCGTCGGCATGCGCTTCCGCGTCCTTGACCATCTTTTCGATGTCGGCTTCGGACAGACCGCCCGAGGCCTGGATGCGGATTTGCTGTTCCTTGTTGGTCGCCTTGTCCTTGGCGTTGACGTTGACGATGCCGTTGGCGTCAATGTCGAAGGTGACCTCGACCTGCGGCATGCCACGCGGCGCCGGCGGTATACCAACCAGATCGAAATTGCCGAGCATCTTGTTGTCGGCCGCCATTTCGCGCTCGCCCTGGAAGACGCGGATGGTCACCGCGTTCTGATTGTCTTCCGCGGTCGAAAACACCTGGCTCTTCTTGGTCGGGATCGTGGTGTTGCGATCGATGATGCGGGTGAACACGCCACCCAGCGTTTCAATGCCGAGCGACAGCGGCGTCACGTCGAGCAGCAGCACGTCCTTGACGTCGCCTTGCAGAACGCCGGCCTGAATGGCGGCGCCGATGGCGACGACCTCATCCGGGTTGACGCCCTTGTGCGGCTCCTTGCCGAAGAACTGCTTCACGACTTCCTGGACCTTCGGCATACGCGTCATGCCGCCGACCAGAACCACTTCGTTGATTTCGGCTGCGGTGAGACCCGCATCCTTGAGCGCCTTGCGGCACGGCTCGACGGTGCGCTGAATGAGATCATCGACCAGCGCTTCGAACTTGGCCCGCGTCAGCTTCATCGTCAGATGCTTCGGACCGGAAGCGTCCGCCGTGATGAACGGCAGGTTGACTTCGGTCTGCGTCGTCGACGACAGCTCGATCTTGGCCTTTTCCGCCGATTCCTTCAGACGCTGCAGCGCCAGCTTGTCCTTGCGCAGGTCGATGCCCTGCTCTTTCTGGAACTCGTCGGCGAGATAGTTGACGAGCTTCATGTCGAAGTCTTCGCCGCCGAGGAAGGTGTCGCCGTTCGTGGACTTCACTTCGAACACGCCGTCGCCGATTTCCAGCACGGAGATATCGAAGGTGCCGCCACCGAGGTCATAGACCGCGATGATGCCGGTCTTGGCCTTGTCGAGGCCGTAGGCGAGCGCGGCCGCGGTCGGCTCGTTGATGATGCGCAACACTTCCAGACCGGCGATCTTGCCGGCGTCCTTAGTGGCCTGACGTTGCGCGTCGTTGAAATAAGCGGGAACGGTGATGACCGCCTGGTCGACCTTCTGCCCGAGATAGGCTTCCGCGGTCTCCTTCATTTTCTGAAGGGTGAAGGCGGAGATCTGCGAGGGCGAATAGCTCTTGCCGTCGGCTTCGACCCAAGCGTCGCCGTTGCCCGCTTT
>JAQSCR010000495.1 GCA_029945495.1 Pseudolabrys sp.
CAGGGGTGGGGGGAATTCGCTTGAATATGCCTTTGAAGTATCGAGAAAAAGAAATCCCCCACCCCGATCAAGCTCCGCTCGCGCGTTGCTTGATCGACCCTCCCCGCCGCTTTCGCGGGGGGAGGGTGAAAAAGTTATTCGTCGTCGGTCTTCTTCTTCCGCTTTGCCTTGGCCGGCTTGGCATCGCCTTCGGCGGCCGCTTCGGCTGTGGCTTCGACAGCGGCGTCTTCGGCTTCTTCCGATTCGGCTTCGAACAAGGCTTCGGCGCGCGCCTTGGCGGCTTCGGCCTCGGCTTCGGCATCCTCGGCGTCTTCACGGCGGACGGTGACGTCCTCGCCGCGGCCGATACGCTCGGCTTCGGCTTCGCTGCGCGCGACGATGACGGTGACCGAGACTTCGACGTCCGGATGCAGCGCCAGCGGCACCTTGTACTGGCCGATCGACTTGATCGGCGCGTTGAGTTCGACCGCGGTGCGGTTGATGACGGCGCCTTCGGTCGAGATCAGCGTGGCGATGTCGCGGGTCGAGACCGAGCCGAACAGCTGGCCGGTTTCCGAGGCCTGACGGATGACGACGAAGGTCTTGCCGTCGACCTTGGCGGCGAGCTTGCCGGCTTCGCCCTTGCGCTCCAGGCTCTGTGTCTGCAGCTCGGCCTTCATGCCTTCGAACTTCGACTTATTATCGGCGTTGGCGCGCAGCGCCTTGCCGCGCGGCAGCAGGAAATTGCGGGCGTAGCCGTCCTTGACGCGCACGACGTCGCCCATTTGACCGAGCTTGCCGACGCGTTCGAGCAGAATGACTTCCATTTTCGTTACTCCTTTATGGATCGTTGGTTTGGTTAAGTGTTGAGTTCGGTATTGCTAAAGCCTTGTCGGTAGTCCGCGTTTGCGCGCGGCGCGCGCGCGTAGATCGAAAGCCGTCTCGGCGATGCCGAGCACGCTCAGCGCCAGAATCGGCCAGCCGAAAATCATCACCGACGCGTAAACGCCGCCGAGCAGAAACGGGCGGCTGCCGATGCCGCGCGTGATCGCATGCAACACGGCGAAGCCGAGGACGCCGTAAGCCATCAGCAAAGCGGACGACACCACGCCAGCCATGATGCCGACGAGACTGTCGAGAAAGCTCACGGCGATGGCGAGCGCCAGCGCCGCTAATATCATTTTCGGAAACGTCATCTCGGCGAGCGCCGGCCACGGCCGCGTCAGCCGTCCGGAAAACTTCACCACGCGGGCGGCGAGCCAGAGATTGAAGACGCTGGTCACGGTCGCGATCACCGCCGCGGCGGGCGGCAGGGCCGCGACCATGAAGGTGACGAAACGGTCGAAGTTGCCGAGGCCAGGCATCGCCACCGGACCGTCGGCGGTTGTTCCCGTCTCGGCGCGCAGCATGCGCGACAGCGACTGGGCGAGGCCGGAGCGGAAACTTTCTGCGTCGGTGCCGAGACCCGGCATGGCAATAATCACGACCAGCGCCGCCAGCACCGCCGCCCAGACCACGAGACGGCCGGTGGGGTACCAGTCGAGCGCGGCGGAGCCTGGCGGCGTGCCGGGTTGAGCGGCCTCGCCGGGACGCGCCAGCAAAGCGAGATAGCAGAGCCACCAGGCGGGCAGGCCGGCGGCGGTGAAGAAAGCGACGAAGAACAAGCCGCCGAAGGCAAAGCCGAGCGCGGCCGACGCGGCGACGGCACCGACCAGCGCCGACCAATGGCTCCAGCCAAGGCCTGCGATCATGATCGGCAGCGGTGCGAGGTAAAACAGCGGGATCGACATCCAGGTGCCGGATGTCACGGAGGCAAACAGCAGAGCTGCTGCCGCGCCGGCGCCTAATCCCACTAAGCCGATTTGCAACATCACGAGCTGTCCCGCTGCGAGAGCGGTTAGAGACGGCTTCATCCGTGTATGGACTTGCCGTCCCAACCATCGGCTCCCGGGATGATCCCGGAAGCCTCGTTTCATTTAAGCCAACCCGGCGAGCGGATCAGCGGATCATGCAACTGATCTGCGTGAGCAGACTACCGAATAACGTAAGGCAAGAGGCCGAGGAAGCGCGAGCGCTTGATCGCCTGCGCCAGTTCGCGCTGCTTCTTGGCCGACACCGCGGTGATGCGGGAGGGCACGATCTTGCCGCGCTCGGAAACGTAACGCTGCAACAGCTTCACGTCCTTGTAGTCGATCTTCGGTGCGCCTTCGCCGGAGAACGGGCAGGTCTTGCGCCGACGAAAGAAAGGCCGACGAGCTCCGCCGCCGCCACCGCCACCAGCACCTTGGGATGATCCGAATGCCATGGTTTAGTCCTCCGCCGAAGCGTCTTGAGTGTCGTCATCGCGGCGCGGGCGGCGTTCGCCGCCGCGTCCACCACGGTCGCCGCCGCGGTCGCCACGATCACCGCGATCGCCACGGTCACCGCGATCGTCGCGATCGGATTTGCGCATCATCGCGGAAGGGCCTTCCTCCAGCTCTTCGACGCGGATGGTGAGATAGCGCAGGCAGTCTTCGCTCAGGCGCTCCTGACGCTCGACTTCGGTCAGCGCGGCTGACGGCGAGTCGACGTTGAGCAGCGTGAGATGCGCCTTGCGGTTCTTGTCGATGCGATAGGAGAGGGACTTGAGGCCCCAATATTCGGTCTTTGTGATCTTGCCGCCGGCGTCGGTAATGACGGCCGACAATTTGGCGGTCAATTCCTCGACCTGCTGCACGCTCAAATCCTGGCGTGCGAGATAGACGTGCTCGTACAATGGCATGAAATGCCTTTCCCTTGTTATATCCGCGACCCTGGCGCCTAGCCCCTCAAGCCTTTCGGGAAAGGCTTGAAACTGCTCTGAAGGCGGAAACACGGGACGCCGGGCAATTACGCCCTACCGGGTTCAACCGGCCGTCCGTTCAGTCCCCAACCGAGGTCGAAGAAGATGCGCGGTTTATAGGGAGTTTCGCGCAAAAGGCAAGGTTTGCGACGAGGTAGGCGGGTAGGGGCTTCAGGCGGCTTTCGGGCCCGGGTTGCGGTCTTTCTGATGCAGCCGGTCGGCCAGCTTCACCGCCAGGTCGACGCCTTCCTTGATCTGGCGGACGCTGACCGGATCCTTGTCGTTGTTCTTGCGCATGATATTGAGCGCCGACAACAGCTTTTCGAGGTTGTGCGCCAGCAATTGCTGGCGAAAGGCCGGATCGCGCCGCGCCCGCTCGATATCGTCCTCGGTGGCCAGATCGCTCATCGCCTTCAGGTCCCAGCTGCGCCGGGCGGTAATCGGCTCCACGGCGGCTCGAATTGGCGAAAAGTCTAGCCGATGGAGTCTTTTAGCTTGGTTACCGGAAACCGTTCAACTTGACGGGAGTGCCAGTTGACAGAACCTGGTGCGCGGTGTCTTTCGGCCCGATTTTAGCGCACAAGGCGCTCTCGACGGGCGAAATCAAGGACAAGGTAACGGCATGACGGTCGCGTTCGTTTTTCCCGGTCAGGGCAGCCAGACCGTCGGCATGGGCAAGGCGCTGGCGGCGAATTTCCCTGTGGCGCAAAAAGTGTTCGACGAGGTCGACGACGCGCTCGGCGCCAAACTGAGCGCCATCGTCTTCGAAGGCCCGATCGACACCCTGACTCTGACCGAAAACGCCCAGCCGGCCCTGATGGCGGTGTCATTGGCGGCGTTCCGCGTGCTGCAGGCCGAAGCCGGTCTCGATCTGGCGCGCGACGCGCAGTTCGTCGCCGGCCATTCGCTCGGCGAATATTCGGCGCTGGCCGCGGCCGGCACGTTCAGTGTCGCCGACGCGGCCCGGCTGTTGCGCACGCGCGGCCAGGCGATGCAGAAGGCGGTGCCGGTCGGCGCCGGCGCCATGGCGGCGTTGCTCGGTCTGGAATTCGAAGTCGCGGTCGCGGTCGCGGCGGAAGCGGCACAAGGCCAGGTTTGCCAGGCCGCCAACGACAATGGCGGTGGACAAGTCGTGGTTTCCGGCGACAAGGCGGCGGTCGAACGCGCCGTCGAGATCGCCAAGGCCAAGGGCGCCAAGCGCGCCATGTTGCTGACCGTCTCCGCACCCTTCCATTGCGCCTTGATGCAGCCCGCCGCCGAGGTGATGGCGCAGGCTTTGGCGCAAGTGACGGTGAACCGCCCGGCGGTGCCGGTGGTGGCCAATGTGCTGGCGAGCGCCATTCAAGAACCGGCCGAGATCGTGCGCGCGCTGGTCGCGCAGGTTACCGGTACGGTGCGCTGGCGCGAATCTGTCGCGTATATGGCAGGAGCGGGCGTCACGTCATTCTATGAAATCGGCGCGGGCAAAGTGCTGAGCGGCCTGATCAAGCGTATCGCCGACGGCGCGACGTCAAGCGCCATTGGCACGCCGGAAGACGTCGCCGCCTTCAAAGCCGGGAGAACCAAGTAATGTTCGATTTAAGCGGCAAGACCGCGCTGATCACCGGCGCCAGCGGTTCCATCGGCGGCGGCATCGCGCGCGCCTTCCACCAGCAGGGTGCGACCGTGGCACTGTCGGGAACGCGCCGCGAGCAACTCGATCAACTCGCCGGCGAGCTCGGCGATCGTGTGCATGTTCTGCCCTGCGATCTGTCGGATATGGCGGCGGTCGAGAAACTGGTGCCGGATGCCGAGGCGGCGATGGGCAAGGTCGATATTCTGGTCGCCAATGCCGGCATGAACCGCGACAATCTGTTCGTCCAGTTGAAGGACGAGGACTGGGACCGCGTCATTGCGGTCAATCTGACGGCGACCTTCAGGCTCAGCCGCGCGGCCGTATCGGTGATGATGCGCCGCCGCTGGGGCCGCATCATCGCCATTTCCTCGATCGTCGGGTTCACCGGCAACCCGGGACAGGGCAATTACACGGCGGCGAAAGCCGGACTGGTCGGCATGATGAAGTCGGTGGCGGCCGAATATGCCAAGCGCAACGTCACCGCCAACTGCATCGCCCCCGGCGTCATCGCCAGTGCCATGATCGACAAGCTCAACGACAAGCAGCGCGAGGGGATTATGGACAAGGTTCCCTCCCGCAAGCTCGGCCAGCCCGCCGACGTGGCGGCGGCGGCGGTCTATCTGGCTTCCGACGAGGCCGGCTACGTGACCGGCCAGACCATTCATGTTAACGGCGGCATGGCGATGTTCTAGTTGGAATTGCTTGGCTTTTCGCTGCCCAACCGATTACGCTGAGGCGCGCTAGTCAACGCAAATGAAGTATGGTAACCGAATTTCGGCCCGGCTGGGGCGGCCGATGGCGGATGTCGCAAAAAGAACTCCGCGATCCGATGTCGTCTTTAGCCACCGTCAACCACGACGAGGCCGTACCGCGATGGTTGCGATCCGATCCGGGCCGCAGCCCAATCTAATAAGCACGAGGTTAGACCGATGAGTGATATTGCCGAGCGGGTGAAGAAGATCGTCGTGGAGCATCTTGGCGTCGAGCCCGACAAGGTGACGGAAGCCGCGAGCTTCATCGATGATCTTGGCGCCGACAGCCTCGACACCGTCGAGCTCGTGATGGCTTTCGAGGAAGAGTTCGGCTGCGAAATCCCGGACGATGCCGCCGAAACCATTCTCACCGTCGGAGATGCCGTCAAATTCCTCGAAAAAAACGCGAAAAGCTGAGCCGGCGCGGCTGCTCATCGCCTGTGATCGTCAGCTTTGATCGTCATGAGCTGTTGGGCTGCACGCTGCGAGCGCGCAGACAAACTTACGTCGTCTGCACGCGCTTGACCGTGCGTGCAAGCGACATTGCGTGGAGCCGGTTATGAGGCGGGTCGTCGTCACCGGAATGGGAATGCTGACGCCGCTGGGTTGCGGCGTCGAGACGACATGGAGCCGCTTGCTGAAAGGCGAGAGCGGCGCCAAACGCATCGACACGTTCGAAGTCGAAGATGTTGCGTGCAAGATCGCCTGCGTGATTCCGCGCGGCGACGGCGCCAACGGCACCTTCAACCCCGACCAGTGGATGGAGCCGAAGGAGCAGCGCAAGGTCGACGATTTCATCGTCTACGCCATGTGCGCGGCCAAGCAGGCGCTCGACGATGCCGGCTGGCATCCCGAAAGCCATGACGATCAGTGCGCCACCGGCGTGATGATCGGCTCCGGCATCGGCGGCATCGAAGGCATCGCCGAAATGGCGGTTATCCTGCACGAGAAGGGGCCGCGCCGGGTCTCGCCGTTCTTCATCCCCGGCCGCATCATCAATCTGGCTTCCGGCTTCGTTTCGATCGCGCATGGGCTCAAAGGCCCCAATCACGCGGTGGTTACCGCCTGCTCGACCGGCGCGCACGCGATCGGCGACGCCGCCCGCATGGTCGCGCTTGGCGATGCCGACGTGATGGTGGCCGGCGGCACTGAATCGCCGGTCAACCGCATGGCGATGGCCGGCTTTGCCGCGCTGCGCGCGCTGTCGACCAATTTCAACGACGATCCGACGCGCGCCTCGCGGCCTTACGACAAGGCGCGCGACGGTTTCGTGATGGGCGAGGGCGCCGGCTGCGTCGTGCTCGAAGAGCTCGAGCACGCGAAGGCGCGCGGCGCCAAGATCTATGCCGAGCTGGTCGGCTACGGCCTGTCGGGCGACGCCTATCACATCACCGCGCCGTCTCCGGACGGCGATGGCGCCTTCCGCTGCATGAGCATGGCGCTCAAGCGCGCCGGCGTCACTGCCGGCGATATCGATTACATCAACGCGCACGGCACCTCGACGCCGCTCGGCGACGAGATCGAACTCGGCGCGGTGCAGCGGTTGGTCGGCAACTCGGCCGGCAAGCTGTCGATGTCATCGACCAAATCGTGCATCGGCCATCTGCTCGGGGCCGCCGGCGCGGTCGAGGCGATCTTCTCGATCCTGGCCATTCGCGATCGGATCGCGCCGCCGACCATCAATCTGGATAATCCGTCGGTCGAGACACCGATCGATCTGGTGCCGCACAAGGCGCGCGAGCGCGACATCGACACGGTTCTGTCGAATTCGTTCGGCTTCGGCGGGACCAATGCCTCGCTGATCTTCCGCCGCTACGCGGAATAGCGCATGATCGCTTCAGCCGGCTTGCGATCCTAAAATTGCAGCTGCGGCCAAGAGGCGCGCTTTCCTGTTGATGACGGGCTGGTCTAGCGTCCTCAGCTTCGCCATAATTGTTTCTAACCTGCGGGAGCGCTTGTGGTTTTCGGCTCCGCCCCGGCGGAAACGTGCGGTGCTGACAGTGAGAGCGATCATTTGAATTCCAACTTCCCACGCAACGGCGGCAGCAGCCCGGTTCCGCCTCCGCCAGCAGTTCCGCCGGCCGCCAAGCCGCCGCGCTCGGCGCGCGCCGCGGTCGAGCCGGAACGGGTGCCGGGCCCGAGTCGCCGTTCGACGCGCGTCCGCCATCCGCTGGTGATCGTCGGCAATGCGATCTTCACGCTGCTGGTGGTAATTTCAGTCGCGGTCGGCACCGGCCTGTATCTCGGCAAGCAGCGTTTCGAAGCGTCCGGGCCGTTGACCGAGGACAAGGTCGTCAATATTCTGACCGGCCTCGGCATCAAGGAGATATCCGACCTGCTGCAGCGCGAAGGCGTGATCGAAAGTCCTTATGTCTTTATGGGCGGCGTGCTGGTGCTCAAGTCGCGCGGCGCGCTCAAGCATGGCGAATACCAGTTTGCCAAAAATGCGAGCCTGTCCGATGTCGTCGACACCATCACCGAAGGCAAGGTGGTGCAGCACTCCTTCACCGTGGCCGAGGGCCTGACCTCCGAGCAGATCGTCGCGCGCCTTCTGGAAACGCCGACCTTGTCCGGCCAGATCAAGGAAATTCCGCGCGAAGGCACGCTGCTGCCGGAGACCTATAAGTTCACCCGCGGCATGGCGCGCGATCAGATCATCCAGCGCATGCAGCAGGCGCACAAGCGCGCGCTGCAGGAAATCTGGGCGCATCATTCGGCCGATCTGCCGTTCTCGACGCCGGAGCAACTGGTCACGCTCGCCTCGATCGTCGAAAAGGAAACCGGCAAGCCTGACGAGCGCACGCGCGTCGCGGCGGTGTTCGTCAACCGGCTCAAGACTAAGATGCGGCTGCAATCCGATCCGACCATCATCTACGGCCTGACCGGCGGCAAAGGTGCGCTCGGCCGGCCGATCATGAAGAGCGAGATCGAGCAGGCCACGCCCTACAACACCTATGCGATCGACGGCCTGCCGCCCGGGCCGATCGCCAATCCGGGCCGCGCCTCGCTCGAGGCCACCGCCAACCCGGCGCGCACCAAAGAATTGTATTTCGTCGCCGACGGCACCGGCGGCCATGTGTTCTCGGAAAACTACGCCGAGCATCAGAAAAACGTGGCGCGGCTGCGCGCCCTCGAGCGCGGCGACACGGCGCCGGCCGAGACGCCGGCGCCAAAGCGCGTGCCGCCCGCCGCGGCCAAGCGGTGAACGCCGGTCGTTGCGGTCTTGTGAGCCTTAGACGGCGCCGGTAAGGTCGCGCTACTTTTTAAATTGGCGTCCGCAACACGAGATTTGATTTTATGACTCTGTCGAGCATGACCGGTTTCGCGCGCGGCCAGGGCGTCTCCGGCGCCTATGCCTGGAGTTGGGAGATTAAGTCGGTCAACGCCAAGGGGCTCGACGTTCGCTTCCGCCTGCCGCCGGGCTGGGACGCGGTCGAAGTGCCGGTGCGTAAAGCGGCGACCGATGCGCTCGGCCGCGGCACCGTCTACGGCAATCTCACGGTCGAGCGAAAGGGCATTGCGCCGACGGTCAGGATCAACGAGCCGGTGCTCAACGCAGTGATCGCGACGCTCGATACGCTCGACAATAAAATCGTCGACGCCGCCCGCCCGACTTTGGACGGGATTCTGGCGCTGAAGGGCGTGATGGAGATCGTCGAGGAAGACGAAAGCGAGGGCGACCGCCGCGCCGCCGAGGCTGCGATTATCGCCGGCTTCAATAAGACGCTCGCCGAGCTGGTGGCGATGCGGCAGGCGGAGGGCGCCACGCTCGGTCGCCTTTTGACGTCGCGGTTAGACGAGATCGCGTCGCTTGCCGCGCGCGCCGAAGCGGCGCCTGGACGCAAGGCGGAGGCGATCAAGGCGCGGCTGGCGGAACAGGTGGCGACCTTGCTGGCCGCTTCGCAGCGCTTCGACAGCGACCGGCTGCATCAGGAGGCGATCCTGCTTGCCGCCAAGGCCGATATCCGCGAGGAACTGGACCGGCTGGCCTCGCATGGCGAGCAGGCGCGCAAGATGCTCAGCGACGGCGGCGCGGTCGGCCGCAAGCTCGATTTTCTGGCGCAGGAACTCAACCGCGAATCGAATACGCTGACCGCCAAGGCCAACGACGTCGAGCTGACCAATATCGGGTTGGAATTGAAAAGCACGGTCGAGCAATTCCGCGAGCAGGTGCAAAACCTTGAGTGACCAGAGACCGGCGATCGGCGAACAGCCCGGCATCACCCGGCGCGGCATCATGCTGGTGCTGTCGTCGCCGTCGGGCGCCGGCAAGACGACGCTGACACGCAATCTGCTCGAGCAGGAACAGAAGGTCGCGCTGTCGATCTCGGCGACGACGCGGCAACGTAGGCCGAGCGAAATCGACGGCGTGCATTATCTGTTCCGCAGCAAGCGCCAGTTCGAGGTGATGCGCGATTCCGGCGAGTTGCTGGAATGGGCCGAAGTGCACGGCAATTATTACGGCACGCCGCGCGAGCCGGTGGAGAAGGCGCTGGCGGAAGGCCGCGATGTTCTGTTCGACATCGACTGGCAAGGCACCCGGCAGTTGCTCGACAAGATGCGCGACGACGTCGTCACCGTGTTCGTGTTGCCGCCGTCGGCCGATGAACTCAAGGCCCGGCTGGAACGCCGCGCCGAGGATTCCGCCGACGTCATCGCGCACCGGCTGCAGAACGCGGCCGAGGAAATCTCGCACTGGCAGGAATACGACTACATCCTGGTCAATCGCGATCTCGACGACAGCTTTACCCGGCTGCGCGCGATCCTGACCGCCGAGCGGCTCAAGCGGGTCAAGATGCTGGATATCGAAAGCTTCGCCGGGCGCTTGCTGGCCGATCTGAAAAAGCTATCGCGCTAGCCGAAGTCAGCGCCGCGCGAACATCCGCGCCAAAGTGACGAATCCCTCGACATCGATTTCCTCGGCGCGCGCGGTCGGCTCGATGCCGGCATTGGCGAGCAGCGCGCTTGCATCCACGCCCAATGTCTTGAGACTTTGCCGCAGCATCTTGCGGCGCTGGCCGAACGCCGCCTCGGTGACGCGCTGCAGCGCCACGGCGTCACACGGCAAAGGCTCGGCGCGCGGCACCAGCCGCACCACCGACGACGTCACCGTCGGCGGCGGCACGAAGGCGGTCGGCGCGACGTCGAACAGGATTTTGGCTTCGGTGCGCCAGCCGGCCAGCACGGCGAGGCGGCCATAGGCCTTGTCGCCGACGCGGGCGACGATGCGCTCGGCCACTTCGCGCTGAAACATCAGCACCATTGAATCGTACCAGGGCGGCCACGGCTCGGTCGTCAGCCAGCCGATCAGCAACGCGGTGCCGATATTGTACGGCAGGTTGGCGACGATGCGGGCGCGTTCCGGCCCCAGTTGTTCACGCAGGTCGACCTTGAGCGCATCGCCGGACACGATATCGAGCCGGCCCGGATAGTGCGCGGCGATCTCCTGCAAGGCGGCGATGGCGCGTTCGTCGCGCTCGACCGCGACGATGCGGCGGGCGCCGAGCGTCAAGAGCGCGCGCGTCAGGCCACCGGGTCCCGGGCCGATCTCGACCACGGTGACGTTTTCCAATGGCTCGGCGGCGCGCGCGATGCGCGCGGTCAGATTGAGGTCATGCAGGAAATTTTGGCCGAGCGATTTCTTCGGCGTCAGCCCGTGCTTGCGGATGACCTCGCGCAGCGGCGGCAGGTCGTCGAGCTGCGTCATCACTTCGCCGCGACAAGCGCGGGAGCAGCCGCGGCCAGCCGGGCCGCCAAAGCCAGCGCGGCGATCAGGCTCGCCGGATTGGCCTTGCCTGTGCCGGCGATATCGAACGCGGTGCCGTGATCGGGCGAGGTGCGCACGAAGGGCAGGCCGAGCGT
>JAQSCR010000496.1 GCA_029945495.1 Pseudolabrys sp.
ATGGCGCGCACCGATCTGCACAACGCCATGCTCGGCTTCCATGCGCGCTACGATCTGCTGCTGACGCCGACCATGCCGGTCACGGCGCTCAAAGTGGGGCGGGTGATGCCGGATACCGACGCAGTCGACGGCGATTGGTTGGAGTGGTCGCCCTATACCTATCCGTTCAACCTGACCGGCCAGCCGGCGGCGTCGGTGCCGTGCGGCCTCTCGGGCAACGGTCTGCCGATCGGCGCGCAGCTGGTCGGTCGGCTTGGCGACGACACTTTGGTGCTGCGGGCGTCGCGGGCGGTGGAGCAGGCGATGTTGTTTCCGGCCCCAGAATTATGAGATAAAATAATGGCTTATGGTCGGACTCTAACGCGCTTAATCCATTTTCTGAGCAGGTGATGGCGAGCGACTTGGATCCCGGCGCGTGACCTAGATCACAGTTCGCCGAGCCGCTCTGGCCTAGGCTCGCCGCCATCGTTCGTCATTGCCGGGCCGCCATCGTTGATCCACGCCATAGTTATTTGTTTTCGTTGGATGCCATGGCCTCGACACCATCGGGCGCTGCAATGATAGTTGGTCGGCCGATTCCGGAGGTCTCTTCCATGCTCAAGTCCGCGCGCGCTGGTTTTGCCGGCGTTCTCGCTGCCGCCTTTTTGGCGCTCGCTGTCGCCCCGAGTTTGGCGGCCGACAAGGCCTATCAGGACAACGATCTCGACCAGGCGGCGATCAAGCTCGAAGCGCAAATCAAGAGCGACGCCGGCGAGGTGACCAAGCCGGCCGCGCAGTTGCGCCGCGACGCCGACGCTGCGTTCCAGAAGAAAGACTTCCGCGCCGGCATGACCGTGCTCGGCCAATTGGTGACCAGCGCGCCGAAAGACGCCGCCAACTGGCTGCGACTCTCGCGCGCCGTGCTGCAGATCCGCCCGCGCGACGACCGCGAAAAGGCGCTGCTGCTCGATCGTGCTTCCACCGCCGCTTACATCGCCTATACCCGCGCCGGCGAGAAGCCGCTCGAGGCCGACAGCCTCGGCGTGCTCGGCAATACTTTGGCGAGCCGCCGGATGTGGCGGCCGGCGCTCGACACGCTGCGTCTGTCGCTCGACATGCGCGAAAACGCCGAGACGCGCGGCGAATACGAACGGCTGCGCGTCGAGCACGGCTTCCGCATGCTCGATTACACCGTCGACAGCGATGCCGTGTCGCCGCGCGCCTGCTTCCAGTTTTCGGAAACGTTGCCCGGCAAGCGCACTGATTTCTCGCCCTATGTCGCGGTCGCCGGGCAGGACCGGCCGGCGGTGTCGGCCAACGACAAGCAGCTCTGCGTCGAAGGCCTCAAGCACGGCGAGCGCTACGCCATAACCTTGCGCGCCGGACTGCCGTCAACGGTGCGCGAGACCTTGGCGAAGACTGCCGAGTTCACGATTTTCGTGCGCGACCGCAAGCCGTTCGCACGCTTCTCCGGCAAGGCCTACGTGCTGCCGCGCAGCGGCCAGCAGGGCATTCCGGTCTTGAGCGTCAACACCGGCACCGTGCTGCTGTCGGTCTATCGCGTCGGCGACCGCAATCTGATCGACACCGTGCTCGGCTACGACTTCCAGCGCAACTTAAGCCGCAACGAGGCCGAGCAGTTGGCGTCCGAGCGTGGCAGCAAGGTGTGGAGCGGCGAACTTTCCGTCGAGCAGAAGCTCAATGCGGAAGTGGTCACAGCGTTTCCGGTCGATTCTGCGCTCACCGATCTCAAGCCCGGCGTCTATGCCATGACCGCCGCGCCGAAAGAAACGATCAGCAACGATTACGATGCGCTGGCGACGCAATGGTTCATCGTCTCCGATTTCGGCCTGACCGCGTATTCGGCGCAGGACGGCATCGACGTGTTCGTGCATTCGCTGGCGAGTGCGCAACCGCTGTCCGGCACCGAGCTGCGGCTGGTCGCGCGCAACAATGAAGTGCTGGCGGTTAAAACCACCGACGCCAATGGTCGCGTGCATTTTGAAGCCGGGCTGACGCGCGGCGAGGGCGGCCAGTCGCCGGCGGCGGTGATCGCTTCGGCCAAGGCCGATTATGCATTCTTGAGCCTGAAGTCGCCGGGCTTCGATCTGTCCGACCGCGGCGTCGCCGGACGGCCGACGCCGGTCGGCTACGACGCCTTCGTCTATACCGAGCGCGGCGTCTATCGCACCGGCGAGAGCGTCGCGATCACCGCGCTGTTGCGCGACGCGCGCGGCGTCGCCGCACTGAGCGTGCCGGTGACGCTCGTCGTCGAGCGGCCGGACGGCGTCGACTATCGCCGGGTTGTTGTTGCCGATCAGGGCCTGGGCGGCCGTTCGCTGATCGTGCCGATCGTCGCCACCGCTGCGACCGGCACCTGGCGCGTGCGCGCCTTCACCGATCCGAAGCGTCCGGCCATTGGCGAAGTCACCTTCATGGTCGAGGACTATGTGCCCGACCGGATCGAATTCGATCTCACTACGTCGGCGAAGGCCTTGCCGCGTAACGGCCCGGCGCAATTGAGCGTCGACGGCCGTTTCCTCTACGGCGCGCCCGGCTCCGGTCTGGAATTGAGCGGCTCGATTTCCATTGCCGCCGCCAAGGAACGGCCGGGCTTTGCCGGCTACAGCTTCGGGCTGGCCGATGACGACGTGACGCCGGCGCGTCAGGAACTCGCCGATCTGCCGGCGACCGATACAAATGGCAAAGCAACATTCCCGGTCGCGCTCGACGACATCCCGGCGACCTCGCGCCCGCTCGAGGCGACTGTCACCATCAGCATGGCGGAATCCGGTGGCCGCGCCGTCGAGCGCAAGCTGACGCTGCCGATTGCGGCGGATGCGCCGATGATCGGCGTCAAGCCGGCGTTTTCCGGGCGTTCTTTGGCTGACGGCGCCAACGCCGAATTTGACGTGGTGATGGCGGCGCCCGACGGTGCCACGCTTGCGCGCAAGGGTTTGAAATACGAACTGCTGCGCATCGAGACCAGCTATCAATGGTACCGCCAGAACGGGCAGTGGGAGTTCGAACCGATCAAGCGAACCGAGCGAGCAAGCAATGGCACGCTCGACACGACGGCCGGAAAGCCGGCGCGGTTGTCGTTGCCGGTGAAGTGGGGCCGCTATCGTCTGGAAGTGTCGGAAGGCGGCGCCAACGGCGTCGTTACCTCACTTACTTTCGATGCCGGCTTCTATGCCGAGTCGAGTGCCGAGACGCCGGACCTGCTGGAAGTCGCGCTCGACAAACCGAGCTATCAATCAGGCGAAGCAATCAATGTCGCGGTCACGGCAACGACCGCCGGGCGGCTGACGCTCAATGTGTTCACCGACCGGCTGGTCGCCAGCCAGTTGCAGGACGTCGCCGCCGGCACCGCCAAGATCGCGCTGCCGGTCGGCCGCGATTGGGGCACCGGCGCCTATCTGGTCGCCACTCTGCGCCGTCCGCTTGACGCGCCGGCGCAGCGCATGCCCGGCCGCGCCATCGGCGTGCAGTGGTTCTCCATCGACCGCGCGGCGCGCACGCTGGCGCTCGACATGAAGTTGCCGGCGCAGATGCGACCGGACAGCGCGCTCACCGTCCCGGTCAAGGTCGGCGGGCTGAAAGCCGGCGAGGAGGCACGTATCGTCGTCGCCGCCGTCGATGTCGGCATTCTTAACCTGACCAATTACAAGCCGCCGGCGCCGGACGAGTATTACCTCGGCCAGCGCCGCCTGACGGCGGAGGTGCGCGATCTCTACGGGCAATTGATCGACGGCATGCAGGGCGTGCGCGGCGCCATCCGCTCCGGCGGCGATATGGGCGGAGCGGAATTGTCCGGCTCGCCGCCGGCACAAGCGCCTTTGTCGCTGTATTCCGGCATCGTTACGGTCGGTACGGACGGTACGGCCAATATCTCGTTCGACATCCCGTCCTTCGCCGGGACCGTGCGGGTGATGGCGGTGGCCTGGAGCGGCGACAAGGTCGGCAAGGCCTCCGGCGACGTGGTGGTGCGCGACAATGTCGTGCTGACCGCGACATTGCCGCGCTTCCTGCGCACCGGAGACCGCGGCGCGGTGCAGTTGGAGCTCGACAATGTCGAAGGCGCGGCCGGCGACTACGCCATCACCGTCGCCACCGATGGCGGCATCAAGCGCGACGGCGACAGCCCGCTGAGCTTGAAGCTCGCCGCCAAGCAGCGCGGCCGCGTCGCGGTGCCGGTGACGGCCTCCGGCTCGGGCACCGGCACGGTGACGATCACTATCGCCGGCCCGAACGGCTTTGCGCTGGCGCGCGGCTACGGCCTCGACATCCGCCCGGCGACGCAACTCCTCACGCGCCGCACGGTGCGGTCGCTGGCCTCAGGCGAGACGCTGACGTTATCCAAGGACATGTTCGCCGATTTCGTGCCGGGTACCGGCCGCGTCGGCCTGTCGGTGGCGCTGTCGACCTCGCTCGACGTCGCGACCCTGCTTAACGAACTCGATCGCTATCCGTTCGGCTGTTCTGAGCAGATCACCAGCCGCGCGGTGGCGATGCTTTACGTCAACGAACTGGCAGCACAGGCGCGTCTCGCGCCCGACGGCGAGATCGATACGCGCATCAAGGACGCCATTGCGCGGCTGACGGCACGCCAGGGCAGCAACGGCTCGTTCGGTCTGTGGTCGGTCGGCGGCGAGGACCCGTGGCTGGATGCCTACGTCACCGACTTCCTGACGCGCGCGCGCGAAAAGAAGTTTGAGGTGCCGGCGGTCGCGTTCCAGCTCGCCATCGACCGCCTGCGCAATTTCGTCGCGGCCGCGCCGGAGCCGAACAAGGACGGCGGGCGCGAACTGGCCTATGCGCTCTACGTGCTGGCGCGCAACGGCGCGGCGCCGGTCGGCGATCTGCGCTACATCGCCGACGTCAAGCTTAACGACCTGGCGACGCCGATTGCCAAGGCGCAGATCGCCGCCGCGCTGTCGATGCTCGGCGACAAGGCGCGCGCCGACGCGGTCTATCTCGCCGCGCTCAATTCGATCGCAGTTGTTCCGAAATTCGAGATCGGCCGCGCCGATTTCGGCTCGGCCCTGCGCGACGCGGCGGCTCTGGTGACGCTCGCCTCCGAAGGGCGGGCGCCGCAGGCGACCATCACGCAAGCGGTGGCACGCGTCGACAGCGCGCGCAAGCTGTCGCCTTACACGTCGACGCAGGAGGGCGCCTGGCTGGTGCTCGCCGCCCGCGCGCTGGCCACGCAATTGAACGCGATTTCGCTGTCGGTCAACGGCGAGGCGCGGCAGGGCGCCTATTATCGCAGCGTCAGTGTCGATCAACTGGCGCAGCCGATCGCTGTCGCCAATAGCGGCAGCGGCGCGGTGCAGGCGGTGGTGTCGGTGTCGGGCGCGCCGTTGACGCCGGAGCCGGCCGCCGAGCGCGGCTTCAAGATCGAACGCACGTTCCACACGCTCGACGGGGAGCCCGCCGATGCGACGAAGGCAACGCAGAACGACCGCTTCGTCGTGGTGCTGAAGATGACCGAGCCGCAGCCACAGTTCGGCCGCGTCATCGTCGCCGATTATCTGCCGGCCGGATTCGAGATCGACAATCCGCGGCTGGTGTCGTCGGGCGAAACCGGGACTTTGGCCTGGATCGCCGATGCGGTGCCGCCGGTGAACGCGGAATTCCGCGACGACCGCTTCACCGCGGCGTTCGAGCGCAAGGCGGATTCGGCGCCGGTGTTTACGGTGGCCTATGTGGTGCGGGCGGTGTCGCCCGGCCGTTACACGTTGCCGCAAGCCCAGGTCGAGGACATGTATCGCCCCGACCGTTTCGGGCGCACCGCGACGGGGACGATAGAGATTTCGGCGAAATGAGATGGTTTTCTAAATTCGTCATTCCGGGGCGCTCGCGCAGCGAGCGAACCCGGAATCCAGATACATCCACGGATGCTGTTTCTGGATTCCGGGTCCGCGCCTGCGGCGCGTCCCGGAATGACAGCGTAACTAGGCGGCTCATCCTCGCCGGCTTAGGCGCGGCGGCGCTGCTGGCCGTCGTCGCCGGCACGGGATGGGTCTGGTCGCTGGGACCGGCGCCGCTCGGCAAGGATCTCGAGGTGTCGCATATCGTGCTCGACCGCAACGGCCGGTTGCTGCGCGCCTACGCCACCAAGGACGGGCGCTGGCGCTTGCCGGCGACGGTCGACAATGTCGATCCGCGTTTCCTCAAGCTCTTGCTCGCCTACGAGGATAAGCGCTTCTACGAGCATGCCGGCGTCGACCCCTATGCCATGGGCCGCGCGGCGATTCAGTTGATCCGCCAGAGGCATATTGTGTCAGGCGGAAGTACTTTGACAATGCAGGTGGCGCGCCTGCTGGAGCCGCGCGAGCACCGCAGTTTCGGCGCGAAGCTGCGTCAGGTCACGCGCGCTTTCGAACTCGAACACGCGCTGAGCAAACAGGACATCCTCGGGCTTTATCTGACGCTGGCGCCCTATGGCGGCAATCTCGAAGGCATTCGCGCCGCGTCGCTGGCGTACTTCGGCAAGGAGCCGCGCCGGCTGTCGCTGGCCGAGGCCGCGCTTCTGGTGGCCTTGCCGCAATCGCCGGAATGGCGCCGGCCGGACCGCCATCCGAACCGCGCGCGCGCCGCGCGTGACCGTGTGCTTGATCGGGCGGTCGAGCAAGGCGTCGTGCCGCTCGATGAAATCGCGCACGCCAAAGCCGAGCCGGTGCCGCGCGCGCGCAAGGCGCTGCCGGTGTTGGCGCCGCATTCTGCCGATCACGTCATCTCGCAGGAGCTCGGCAGTCACATTCACCGGCTGACCATCGATGCGCCGCTGCAGGCCAATCTTGAGACGCTGGCGCGCGAGCGCGCCGTTGCCCTTGGGCCGGATATCTCGGTCGCCATTCTTGCCGTCGACAATGCGAGCGGCGAAGTGCGCGCGCGCGTGGCGTCGTCGGATTATTTCGACAAGCGCCGCGCCGGTCAGGTCGACATGACCCTGGCCTTGCGGTCGCCGGGCTCGACCTTGAAGCCGTTCATCTACGGCCTCGGGTTCGAAGACGGTCTCATTCACCCCGAGACATTGATCGACGATCGGCCGGCGCGTTACGGCAGCTATACGCCGGAGAATTTCGATCTCACATTCCAGGGCACCATCACGGTGCGGCGCGCGCTGCAATTGTCGCTCAACGTTCCGGCCATCGCCGTGCTGGGCAAGCTCGGCGTCAATCGCCTGAGCGCGCGGCTGACGCAGGCCGGCGCTGCTTTGGTGCTGCCGAAGGGCGAAGCGCCGGGTCTCGCCATGGGGCTCGGCGGCGTCGGCATCACGCTCAACGATCTCACCATGCTCTATGCCGGGCTGGCGCGCGGCGGCGCGGTGCTGCCTTTGATCGAGCGGCAAAACGACGCGGCCGCGAGTCCGCGGCGGCTGCTCGATCCGGTCGCCGCCTGGTACGTCGGCAACATTCTGATAGGCGCGCCGCCGCCGGAAAATGCGCCGCACGGCCGCATTGCCTTCAAGACCGGCACGTCCTACGGCTACCGCGACGCTTGGGCGGTCGGCTTCGACGGCCGAATGACCGTCGGTGTCTGGGTCGGACGGCCGGACGGCGCACCGGTGCCCGGTCTGGTCGGGCGCGCCAGCGCCGCGCCGATCCTGTTCGATGCCTTCGCCCGCTCGGGGCTGGCGCCGATGCCATTGCCACCAGCGCCAAATGGCGCACTGTTTGCCGCGAGCGCCAAATTGCCGCCGCCGCTGCAACGCTTTGCCGGTAATGTGAATTCCGGCGCGGCGAGCGAGCCGCCGCGCATCATGTTTCCGCCCGACGGCGCACGCCTCGAATTGGCCGCCGGCCATTTGGCCGATCCGGTCGCTCTCAAGATCGCCGGCGGCGCGGCGCCGCTCACCGTCATGGTCAATGGTGTCCCGCTACCAGCCAGCGGCGGTCGCCGCGCGCTGTTTTTTCAGCCGGACGGACCGGGCTTTGTCCGGCTGACGGTGATGGATGCCCGCGGCGGCGCCGACAGCGTCATGATCCGGGTCCAGTAGGGGCACTGGAGCGGAATCCGCGGCCGGTCGGACCGCCTGAAAGTCGGCTGTGCCTATTGTGCAACGCAGGCTAACGAGTTCAATACAAACCGATAATCCGTTTGGCCCGCCGGGGCCGATTCGCTTATGAGCATGACCTATATTGCTTCCGACACACACATTGCCCGAAACCATGAGCGTACGCCTGTGAGCACGACCACCGACGACGTGCAGCCGACCCCGGTTCCGACGCGCGGCCTTGCCGCCGCGCTGGATTTCGCGGCTACCTCGCACGGCCGTGCGGTGCTGGTGATGCTGGCGTTCTGCCTGATCGCTTTCCTGCCGGGCTTCTTCCAGATCCCGCCGGTTGACCGCGACGAGGCGCGTTTTGCCCAGGCCACCAAGCAGATGGTCGAGAGTGGCGAATATGTCGACATCCGCTTTCAGGACGAGGTCCGCTACAAGAAGCCGGTCGGCATCTACTGGATGCAGGCGGTCGCGGTGAAAACCGGCGAGGCGCTCGGCCTGCCGAAGGCGCGCACGACGATCTGGCTCTATCGGTTACCGTCGCTCATTGGCGCGATCGGCGCGGTGCTGTTGACCTATTGGGCGGCTTTGGCCTTTGTTGCGCGCCGCACCGCGCTGCTCGCCGCCTTGATGATGGCGAGTTCGGTGCTTCTTGGTGTCGAAGCACGATTAGCCAAGACCGATGCCATGCTGCTGATGATGAGCGTTGCGGCGATGGGCGCGATGGCGCGCGTCTATCTGTCGTGCCGGCGCACGCCTGAACGCGCGGTCGGCTGGCAGCAGCCGGCGATCATGTGGACCGCGTTGGCCGGCGGCGTGCTGCTGAAAGGTCCGTTGATCTTGATGTTCGTCGGCCTGACCGCGCTGACTTTGTCGATTGCCGACCGCTCGGTGCGCTGGATCGGCAAGTTGCGGCCGTTCGCCGGCTTTGCCTGGCTGATCGTTCTGGTGCTGCCGTGGTTCATCGCCATCGTCGCCAAATCCGGCGATAGTTTTTTCGTGCAGGCGCTCGGCCACGACATGCTGGAAAAGATCACCAGCGGGCAGGAGGCGCATGGCGCGCCGCCGGGACTTTATCTGCTGCTGTTCTGGGTGACGTTCTGGCCGGGTTCGATCCTGGCCGGGCTTGCGGCGCCGACAATCTGGATGGCGCGGCGCGAGCCCGGCGCGCGCTTCCTGTTGGCCTGGCTGGTGCCATCCTGGATCGTGTTCGAAGCGGTGATGACCAAGCTGCCGCATTACGTACTGCCGCTTTATCCAGCCATCGCCATTCTCATCGCCGGCATTGTCGAAGGCCGCGGGCTGTACAGCAAAGCCTGGATGGTGCGCGGCACGGTCGGCTGGTTTCTGTTCCCCGCCGTCATCGCCGTTGCGGTGCCGGTCGGCTTCTTCATATTGAACCGCGACCTCGGCCTGATCGCCTGGCCGTTCGCGGCGGCGGCGCTGATCTTCGGCCTGTTCGCGTGGTGGCTTTATGAAGTCGATGGCGCCGAGCGGGCATTGCTGCGCGGCATGGCAGCGTCGGTGTTCATCGCCATCACCGTTTATGCCGTGACGTTCCCGATGCTGCCGGCTTTGTTTCCGAGCGCGCTGGTGGCGGAGAATGTGCGCGCCACCGGCTGCGCAAGCCCGCAACTGGCTTCGACCTACGCCTATCAGGAGCCGAGCCTGGTGTTTCTGCTCGGCACCGAGACGCGCTTCACCGATGGCGCCGGCGCCGCCGAATTCATGAACGGCGGGCCGTGCCGGTTCGCGCTGGTCGACACCCGCAGCGAGCGCAGCTTTGTGCAACGCGCGGATTCGGTGGGCTTGCGCTATTCGCTGAGCCAGCGCATTGACGGCTTCAACATCAGCAACGGCAAACCGTTCGCGATGGCAGTGTTCCGCCCGGCCGCGCCATGAGTGGAGACGTGAGCGGAGACATGAGCGGAGATATGCGCGGGGCAGGCGGGACGACGATGGCGATCTTGCGGCGTTGCCTCGTCACCGCATTGGCGGTCAAGCGGCTGACGCGGCCGATCCGCGGCTACGGCGCGCAGCCGTGGCGGCGCGGCTTTCCGTGGTTTGACGAGCCGCAACGGCTGGCCATCGCCGCCGCTATCGTCGTCGCGGCATTCGTCGCCGGCATGATCCTGATCGACGCGGCGGCGCCCCCCGCGGCGCAGCGGCTGCCGCATGGCGTCGTCTGGTTTTTCGACACGATCACCGATTTCGGCAAGTCGGCCTGGTTTCTGTGGCCACTCGGTATTTTCTTTTTGGCATTGGCGGCGCTGCCGCGGACACTTTCGGCCATGTCGCGCGCGGTGGTGGCGGCGCTGATGGTGCGCGTCGGCTTCCTGTTCGTCGCCATCGGCGCGCCAGGCCTGTTCGCCGCCATCGTCAAGAACATGATCGGCCGCGCCCGACCGGGCGTCGGCGGCTCGGTCAATCCCTATTTGTTCGATCCGTTCCACTGGATGCCGGCCTATGCCGGGCTGCCGTCCGGGCACGCCACCGCGGCCTTTGCCGTGCTGGCGGCCATCGGCACGCTGTTTCCGCGCGCGCGCACGGTGCTGCTGATCTATGCGCTGCTGATCGCGGCCAGCCGGATCGTGGTGCGGGCGCATTATCCGACCGACGTCGCGGCCGGCGCGCTGGTCGGCATTGTCGGCGTCCTTTTGGTGCGGCGCTGGTTTGCCCTGCAACGGCTGGGTTTTGCGATTCTGCCCGACGGCCATCTGGTGCAATATCCGGGTCCGTCGCTGCGGCGGATCAAAAGGGTTGCCCGCGAGCTGTTGGCTTAATAAAGAGCAGCCTATGAACACGAATAATCCAGCGGTGGCCGTTGTGGTGCCGGTCCGCAACGAGGCCGGCAATGTCGCGCCGCTCGTCGCCGAAATCGCCGCCGCGCTTGACGGTCAGTGGCCGTTCGAAGTGGTGTACGTCAATGACGGCTCGACCGACGGCACCGAGGCGGAGCTCACACGGCTGATGGCGCTGCATCCTTTTCTGCGCCGGGTGCGC
>JAQSCR010000497.1 GCA_029945495.1 Pseudolabrys sp.
GAGTATCTCGAGAATGCCGGCCTGCAAAAAGACCTCGACAAGGTCGGTTTCAACCTCGTCGGGTTCGGCTGCACGACCTGCATCGGCAACTCCGGGCCGCTGCCGGAGGAGATCTCCGAAGCGATCAACAAGAACGATCTGGTCGGCGCCGCGGTGCTGTCGGGCAACCGCAACTTCGAAGGCCGCGTCAACGCCGACGTGCGTGCCAACTATCTGGCTTCGCCGCCTTTGGTGGTCGCGTATGCGCTCGCCGGCTCCATGTATGTCGATATGTCCAAGGATCCGATCGGCACCGACAAGAAAGGCAAGAATGTCTTTTTGAAAGACATCTGGCCGTCCAACAAGGAAATCGCGGCGTTCGTCGCCAAGAACGTCACCAAGAAGATTTTCGCCAAGAAATACGCCGACGTCTTCAAGGGCGATACCAACTGGCGCAAGATCGCGGTCAAGGGCGGCCTGACCTATACGTGGGACGACCGTTCGACCTACGTGCAGAACCCGCCGTATTTCGAAGGCATGAAGAAAGCGCCAAAGCCGCTCGAGGACATCATCGATGCGCGCGTTCTGATGCTGCTTGGCGATTCGATCACCACCGATCACATCTCGCCTGCGGGATCGATCAAGGCAGCGAGCCCGGCCGGCGAATATTTGCGCGATCACCAGGTGCGCCCGATCGACTTCAACCAGTACGGCACCCGCCGCGGCAATCATCAGGTCATGATGCGCGGCACCTTCGGCAATATCCGCATCAAGAACCAGATGGTTCCGGGCGTCGAAGGCGGCGTCACCATCCACTACCCGTCGAAGAAGCAAATGCCGGTCTACGACGCGGCCATGAAGTACAAGGAAGACAAGGTTCCGCTGGTGATTTTCGGCGGCAAGGAATACGGCACCGGCTCGTCGCGCGACTGGGCGGCCAAAGGCACGGTTCTGCTCGGCGTGCGCGCGGTCATCACCGAATCGTTTGAGCGCATCCATCGCTCGAACCTGATCGGTATGGGCGTAGTGCCGCTGAACTTCGAGGAAGGCACGACCTGGAAGTCGCTCGGCCTGAAGGGCGACGAGCAGGTCACGATCCGCGGCCTGCACGGCGAGCTCAAGCCGCGCCAGAAGCTGATCGCCGAAATCGTGGCCGGCGACGGCACGCTCAAGCGCGTTCCGCTGATTTGCCGCATCGATACCGTCGACGAACTCGACTATTTCAAGAGCGGCGGCATCCTGCAGTATGTGCTGCGGCAATTGGCCGGCTGATCGCCGTTCGTACTGCGCTGCATGTCGCATGGGGCCACTCACCTTGAAGTGAGTGGCGGGTGATCGACGATGCGCCGTATATGGCGTCTCGCGGGGTGGGGGCCCCTTGGGATCGACATGAGCTATCGCGCATTTACCTATCTTGCGGCCTTTGTCTGCGCCGCCGTCGTTGCTGCGCCGGCCGCGCGCGCCGGCGAACCGCGTGCCGTCATCGAGCTGTTCACCAGCCAGGGCTGTTCGTCCTGCCCGCCCGCCGACAAATTGCTGGGCGAGTTCGCGCACGATCCGTCGCTGGTGACGTTAAGCCTGCCGGTCGATTATTGGGATTATCTCGGCTGGAAGGACACGCTGGCGCTGCACGGCCACAGCAACCGGCAGCGGGCCTATTCGCTCGCCCGCGGCGACCGCGACGTCTATACGCCGCAGGCGGTCATCAATGGCGTCGTGCATGTTCTCGGCAGCGACAAAGCGGCGATCGAAAAAGCGATCGCACAAACGCGCGAAAACCCGAAGACGCTGGCCTTGCCGGTCACGATGAAAATCGCCGACGGAAAAGTCACGGTTTATGTGCCAGCCGCCGACGTCGGACAGGACAGCGCCCAAAACAACGCTGAAGTCTGGCTATGTCCGGTCACGGCCAATGCTCCCGTCGCGATCGGCCGCGGCGAAAATACCGGCCGCACGCTGACCTACAGCAGCGTAGTGCGGCGCTGGATCAAGCTCGGCGTCTGGAACGGCCAGGCGGCGACTTTCAGCATTCCGCTGAGTGATATATTCGACACCGGCTACACGCTCGGCGACATCGACCGTCTGGCGGTGATCGTGCAGAGCGGCGTCGCCGCCAAGCCCGGCCTGATGCTCGGAGCCGCGCAGGCCAGTTTGCGCTGACTGTCATTCCGGGGCGCGGCTCTTTAGCCGCGAACCCGGAATCCAGAAACATTCTTCGAGATCGCATTTGGATTCCCGGTCCGCTCGCCATAGCGTGTCGAAGACGCGCGTAAAAACGCGCTCATGGCGAGCGTCCCGGAATGACTTGGGAGGTGGCGCGCAAAAAAATCGGGCCGGCGACGAGCCGACCCGAAGACTTGGGGGATTGAATCCAACGCTACTTAAACAACGCAACCTAACCGGCCCGGTCGGCTGACCCCCGGGGGGCTGGGGGGCTGAGGAATCCGGAGATCGACCGGACCGGGCCTTGAGGCAACGCTGCATTTATCCCAATGGCTCGTGACCGGCGATTGACCGAAATAGGGCGTTATTGTGAGTTTTGCTGACGACTTCGTGATCGGGAATTCACAGTTTTTGCCGGTTTTTGAGGCTCTTTTTGCCGGCAAGAGGGCCTTGCCGACGACCGTCTCCGGCGCGATCATCTGATTTTCGAGAAAGGAGGCGCCGCATGAGCACCGGTTCCGGCGAAATCGAACCCAGCCAATTCCCCGGGGGAGGTACTTCGGTGCGCAACCCGGCCACCCCCGCCAATTTTCTCAATCAGGTCACCTTCAACCGCCGCGAACTCAATCGCATTCTCGATCTGTACGGCCGCATGGTCGCCGCCGGCGAATGGCGCGACTACGCCATCGACTTCCTGAAAGACCGCGCGGTGTTCTCGGTGTTTCGCCGGTCATCCGAAGTGCCGCTGTACCGGATCGAAAAAAATCCTAAACTGGATCAGAAGCAAGGCGCCTACAGCGTCATTGCCGCCACCGGCCTCATTCTGCGCCGCGGCCACGAGCTCGATCGCGTGCTGCGCGTCATCGACAAGTCGGCGCTGGCGCTGGTGGGGGATTGATTTTCTTCGCCTCTCCCCGCAATGCGGGGAGAGGGAAAAGCTACGGCGTCGTCGTCGCGCCCGGTCCGAGCGCCCGCTGCATCTGCACGGTGTCGAGCCAGCGTCCGAACTTGAAGCCGACCGCCTCGAACACGCCGGCATCCTTGAATCCGCACGACCGGTGCACGGCGATCGACGCCGCCTGACCTGAATCGCCGATCACCGCGATCATCTGCCGGAAGCCGGCGGCCTCGGTGTCGGCGATCAATCGCATCAACAATGCGCGGCCGATGCCGCGCCGGTGCATCTCCGGCGCGATGTAAATCGAATCCTCGACGGTGAAGCGATAGGCCGGGCGTTCGCGGAAGGCGCCGGCATAGGCATAGCCGGCCACGGCGCCGTCGACTTCGGCGACGACGTAGGGAAACGAGCCGGCGCGCAGCTTCTCGTAGCGGCGCAGCATTTCCGCCTCGTCCGGCGGATCGAGCTCGAAGGTCGCGGTGCCGTGCTTCACCGCATGCGCGTAGATGCGCGTAATGGCGGGGATATCGGCAGGTGTTGTTGGGCGGATCGTTGGGGCGGTCATGACCGACCCTAATAAAAAAAACGCCCCGGCATCAAGCCGGGGCGTTCAATTTCTCAGACCGTTTCCGGTGTCTAGCGGCGGTCGCCCATAAACCGCAGCATGAACAGGAACAGGTTGATGAAGTCGAGATACAGCGTCAGCGCGCCCATCACGGCCTTACGGCCAGAGACGGTGCCGTCGTCGTTGCTGTCGTACATTTCCTTGATCTTCTGGGTATCCCAGGCGGTGAGGCCGGCGAAGATCAGGACGCCGATCGCCGAGATGGCGAAGTCGAGGCCCGTGCTTTTCAGGAAGATGTTGACGACCATCGCCAGGATCAGGCCGAACAGGCCCATGATCAGGAACGAGCCGATCGGCGAGAGATCGCGCTGAGTCGTGTAGCCGTACAGGCTCAACGCGCCGAACGACGCCGCCGAGATGAAGAAGGTGCGGGTGATCGACGCGCCGGTGTATTGCAGGAACACCGACGACAGCATCAGCCCGAGCAGCGCCGCGTAAGCCATGAACAGGAAGAGCGCGGTGCTCGCCTGCAGCTTGTTGATGCGGAAGCTCAGGAAGAAGACGATGCCGAGCGTGCCGAGAAACAGCACGATCGTCAGCGGTCCGCCGAAGATGGCTTGTCCGAACGAGGTCAAGCCAGTGATCGCGCCATTCGGTCCGGTCACGACCGCGGCATTGAAAGTCAGATAGGAGACAACGCCGGTCAGTGCGACGCCGGCGGCCATGTAGTTATAGATGCGAAGCATGTAGGCGCGCAGGCCTGCATCGATCGCGGCTGCCGATCCAGCGGCGCCGAAGCCGCGGGCGGCTACGTTACGGTCGAAGTCCGACATCGAAGTCTTTCCCTCTCTAAGTCCCGGCCATTTTGCCGGTCACGTCAGGCGCGCCGGCTTTTGCCGTCGCGCTCGTGGATCGAATGTAATGCCTGGCAAGCCTGTGCGCCAGATATGGCCCGATGATGGCCCGGTCTATGACAGATTGTTAACGATCCGGTTTGAGCCATTTTACAGAGGAAAATGACCTTGGATTGGCCCCGGCGCAGCCGCGCGGCGGAATGTCGCTGGTTTTAAAGCCGGCTTTACAGGTTGCGCAACACCGGCGCCGGCTTTTGTCCCAGGGCTGAAAAGGTGCCGGCGAGCCCGAGGGCGACGGTGACCAGCACCGCGGCGGCGGTCGCCGCCACGGCCGGCAGCGGCTGCCAGACGAATTTCAGATGCATCAGCTCGGTCACGATCAGCCAGCCGGCAGCCGAGCCGCTCAGCACGCCGAACACGGCGGTGGCGAGCCCCAGCAGCAGATATTCGATCGCATAGGCTCCCAGGAGCCGCAGCCGCGTGGCGCCGAGCGTCTTGAGAATGACCGCGTCATAGACCCGATGCCGATGCCCGGCGGCGAGCGCGCCGCCCAGCACCAAGGCCGCGACCAGAAGCGTCAATGCGCTGGCGCCGCGAATCGCCAACACCAGATTGCCGATCAGCGCGCCGATAGCGTCGAGCGCATCCTTGACCCGCACCGTGGTGACCATCGGATATTCTTGCGCCACCGCGCGGATGATGGCACCTTCCTGCGCCGGCGTGCCGCCATCGGGATAGGTCAAGGTGGCGAGATGCGTGTGCGGCGCGCCGTCGAAGGCGTGCGGCGAAAACACCATGACGAAATTGATGCCTAGGCTCTGCCAGTCGACGGTGCGCATGTTGGCGATCTTCACGGTGATGTCGCGGCCGAGCACGTTGACGGTGACCGGGTCGCCGAGCTTGAGGCCGAGGCCGTCGGCGATGCGCTTCTCGAACGAGACCAGCGGCGGGCCTTTGTAGTCCGGTTCCCACCATTGGCCTTCGACCAGGCGCGAGCCGTCCGGCACCGTGCCGCTATAGGTGATGCCGCGGTCGCTCTGCAGCACCCAGGCGGCTTCTTCCTTCGGCTTGAGATCCTCGGCGCGAACGCCGTTGGCCGAGACGATGCGGCCGCGCAGCATCGGCACTTCCTCAATCTTCGCGGCTGGCGCCTGCGTGCGCACGAATTGGCCGAAGGGTGCTGCCTGATCGGCCGGGATATCGAGGAAGTAAAACGACGGCGCTTTCGCCGGCAGTTCGTTGGCGAATTGCTGGCGCAGGTTAGCGTCGATCTCGATCACCGTGACCAGCAGCGCAATGCCCAACCCCAATGACAGCACGATGGTCGGCGTCAGCGCGCCGGGGCGGTGAATATTGGCGACGGCCATGCGCAGGCCGGTGGCGCGGGCGCGCGGCGCATGGCGCGCTATCGTCATCAGCAGCGAGCCGACCAGCCGCAACAGCAGGAACACGCAGGCGGCGACGCCGACATAGATCAGCGCGACGCGGCGGTCATATGCAAGCAGAACCGCGACCGCGCCGAGCACCAGCACGGCGAGGCCGGTGAACACGATATAGATCCGGCGCGGCCAGTTCGGCTGAGCCGCCACCACGTCGCGGAACAGCGCGCCGACCGGCACGTCATGGGCACGGCCGAGCGGCCACAGCGCGAAGGCAAACGCGGTCAGCAAGCCGTAGAGCATGGCCAGCGCCAGCTCGGCCGGATGCAGCGCCGGTACCAGCGGCAGCGGAATGATGGCGCCGAAAGTCCATGAAATCACGAACGGCAGTATGGCGCCGAGCACCGCGCCGATGGCGCCGCCGATCAGCGCCAGCAGCAGCACCTGTGTCAGGTAAATCGCAAACACGCGGCGGCCACTGGCGCCGAGCGCCTTCAGGGTGGCGATGGTTTCGCGCCGGCGATCGAGATGGCTTTTCACTGCGTTGCCGACGCCGACGCCGCCGACCAAAAGCGCGGTCAGGCCGACGATGGTGAGAAACTGGGTGAAGCGCTCAACATTGCGCTCAAGCTGCGGCGAGGCATTGGTGCGGTTGCGGATTTCCCAGCCGGCTTCCGGCAATTGCTTGCGCGCCTGCGCCGTCACCGCCTTGGCAGCGGCGTCGCTTGAATCGCTTGCCGGCAGGCGCACGCAATAATTCCAGCGCACCAGACTGCCGGGCTGCACCAGGCCGGTGGCGCGCAGCGCCGTTTCGCTGACCAGCAGACGCGGTCCGAAGCCGATGCCGCCGGCCAGTTTGTCCGGCTCGTTGGTGAGCGCGGCGCGGATTTCAAACGTCGCATTGCCGATGGTGACGCGCGCGCCCGGCTTGATTGCCAGCCGCGCCAGCAAGGTCGGGTCGGCGGCAGCGCCATAAGCGCCGTCGCGTTGCGCCAGCGCATCGGCGAGTGGCGCCGGCGGATCGAGCCTGACCGCGCCGTAGAGCGGATAGCCGCCATCGACGGCTTTCAGTTCGACCAAAGTCGCCTGTCCGTCGTTGGCGGAGCGCGCCACGCTGCGAGCCATGGCGCGCAAGGTGGCCGCGCTCGACATCGCGCCGTGGCTTTTCAGGAACGCTTTTTCGGCGCCGGACGCTTCGCGCTGGATCAAGGTGAACGACAGGTCGCCGCCGAGAATGACCTGGCCTTCGCGCGACAGTCCGTCAGCCAGGCTGGCGGCGAGCGAGCCGACGCCGGCGATCGCCATCGAGCCGAGTGCGATGCAGGCGACGAAAATGTAGAAGCCGCTCAGGCCCCCGCGCATCTCGCGCAAGGCGTAGCGCAGCGGCAGCCAGCGTTCGTTCTCAGGTGCGCCGCTCATGCTGCGTCCACGATATGGCCGGAGCGCAGGCGCACAACGCGGCCACAACGCTGCGCCAGCGCGGCATCGTGCGTCACTAACACAAGAGTCGTACCGCGCTTCTCATGACCCGCGAACAGCAGATCGACGATCTGCCGGCCGGTGTCTTCATCGAGATTCCCGGTCGGTTCGTCGGCAACCAGAATCGCCGGATTGGGCGCCAGCGCACGCGCCACCGCGACGCGCTGCTGCTCGCCGCCGGACAATTGCGCCGGATAATGATGGATGCGCTCTCCAAGGCCGACGCCTTCAAGCTCGGCCCGGGCGCGCTCGCTAGCGTCGTCGACGCCGGCGAGTTCGAGCGGCACTGCGACGTTCTCGAGCGCGGTCATGGTCGGGATCAGATGGAAGGATTGAAAGACGATGCCGACATTGCGGCCGCGGAAGCGCGCCAGCGCGTCCTCATTGAAGCGGCCAAGCTCTTCACCGGCGACAGTGACCGAACCGGCGTCGGCCCGCTCCAGTCCGGCCATCACCATCAGCAGCGTCGATTTTCCCGAACCCGACGGGCCGACGAGGCCAATTGCCTCGCCACTGCCTATATTCAGGTCGATGCCTTTGAGAATATGAACGCGGGCGGGCCCCTGCCCGAGCGAGAGATTAACGCCGGCCAATGCGATTGCCGGTTGAGGCTGGGAAGGTGCTTTCATGGGACTCCGCCGATTACGACTTCCGTCATATGGGGAAAAATTGGCCGGGGTCCAGCGGCTCGCCGCGATATTGCTGACGATTGCCTGCGTTCTGGCGCCGCAGTTGGTCCGGGCGGCCGATGGGCCGGTGAAAATCGTCGTGCTGGGCGATTCGCTGAGCGCCGGTTATGGCCTGCCGGGACAGGACGCCTTTCCGGCGAAGCTGGGCGTGGCGCTCAAGGCCAAGGGTATCGACGCCGCGATCATCAATGCCGGGGTGTCGGGCGACACCGCGTCGGGCGGGCTTGGCCGCCTCGACTGGTCGGTGCCGGAGGGCACCGAGGCGGTGATCGTCGAACTCGGCGCCAATGACGCGCTGCGCGGTCTCGATCCCAAGGTGACGCGGGAGGCGCTCGACGGAATTTTGAAAAAGCTCAAGGACAGAAAAATTGCCGTACTGCTCGCCGGCATGCAGGCGCCACGCAATATGGGCCCCGATTACGTGCGCGACTTCGACGCGATTTTTCCCGCGCTGGCTCAGGCCCATGGCACCATCTACTACCCATTCTTCCTTGATGGCGTCGCCACCGACGCCGCGCTCAATCAGAAGGACGGCTTGCATCCGACCGCCGCCGGCGTCGATATCATCGTGGCGCGTATTCTGCCGAAAGTGGAAGAACTGATCGCGCGGGCCAAGGCCGCGCGCGGATCGTAATTCGAGATTTTTATGCCGCGTCTTTTTACCGCCATCGAAATTCCGCCCGGTGTCGCCGAGGCGCTCGATATGCTGCGCGGCGGGCTGCCGGGCGCGCGCTGGATCGATCGCGAAAACTATCACCTCACCTTGCGCTTCATCGGCGATGTCGACGACGTGGTCGCGCAGGAAGCGGCGTACGCACTCGGGCAGGTCAAGCGAGCGGCGTTCGACCTGCACTTTGAAGGCCTTGCTGCGTTCGGCGGGCGCAAGCCGCGCGCGGTGGTCGCCAATGTGGCGCCGACGCCGGCGCTGCTCGAATTGCAGGCCGAGCAGGAACGGCTGATGCGGCGTATCGGGCTCGAACCGGAGCCGCGCAAATACACGCCGCATGTGACGTTGGCCCGGTTGCGGACATCGTCCAGCCTGGATGTGGCGGATTATCTGTCGGCGCGGGGCTATTTCCGCACCGCGCCGTTCCCCGTCTCGCGGTTCGTCCTGTTTTCCTCGCGCGCCTCGACCGGTGGCGGACCCTATGTGGCGGAAGCGAGCTATCCGTTGGGCTGATTCGTCATTCCGGGGCGCGCGCCAGGCGCGCGAACCCGGAATCCAGATCCGTATGCAGAATCCTCGTCTGGATTCCGGATAGCCTCGCTACGCTCGGCTTCCGGAATGACGGGTTAAACCGTCCCCAGCATCCGCGATTGCGCGTCGAGGATCTTGGCGGCGACGCCATGGGCGACGTCATGGGCGTCGTCGATGGCTTCGCGCATCAACGACAGGGCTGTCGATTGCGGCGGATCGACTTCGCCGACGACGCTGCCGAAGTCGAAGCTCAGGTCGGCCTCGAACTTGCGCGCCAGTTGTTGCATGCGCCGGTTGTCGGCCAGGCAGTCCATGCGCAGATGCTTGATGCCGCGGTTACGCGCGCTCAGCAGGGTGCGCTCCAGAAGCACGGTGCCGACGCCGTGGCTCTGCCACTCCTGCTCGATGCTGAAGGCGGCTTCGCCCTGGTCCGACAGGAGCGAGCCCAAACCAGACCCATTGCGGCGCAGCTCGGCCGCGCCGCGCAAGACGCCGTCGACGAAGAAGCCGTACACGACGACGCCTAAACCGGTCGCCGTGGCGGCGTGGCGGGCGATGAATTCATCGGACACCGCACCGGAAAAACGGGTGTGGCGGCTGTCGCGGTCAAGCCGCAGCAGGTGGTCGCGATAGGCGTCGGTCTCGCCGATCCACAATTTGCGGACGGTGCCGCCGCCGGGCAGGGGTTCGCTCATATCAATAGTCCTCGTCTTCGCTTGGCCCTGCTGGTCGCGTTTCCCTGGCGGCAAAGCGGAATTGGCTCCGAATCGCCTGACCCCCTTTATATGGTGCAACGCAGCAAAATTGCGACCGGCGGCGGGGTCCGGCGGGACCCTCTCGTGCGAAAACCGCATGGCTAACAAGGGATTACCTGGGGTTTGGCAGCAGCAATGCTGCAACCTTGCTGCAACCTCGCTGCAACATAAATTGCAGCAATTCGGAGCTATGAGGGGGATCCCGGTCGCCGCCGCGGCCATCGGCCCGGCGGCTATGCCTTAAGGGCGATTTACACTTTGCCCTGATAGCCTTAGCAGTCGCCGCGCCCGGCCCGCCATTTGCTTCCCTTCAGTCCCGAACAGCGCCACCTCAAGTCCATTTCATGGCCAATACCTTTAGCTCCCGCTATGCGGCGCTCGTTGAGACCGGGAAGATCGAGGCCGACGCCGGCCAGGCGGTATTGGTGGCCAGTCTCGCCGCGCTCGAACGGCGGCTGGAAGAGCAACGTCTGGCGCAGAAGTCGTCCTCGCTTGGCTGGCTGTTCGCCAAGCGCGAGAAGGCCGGGCCGCCGCTGAAGGGCCTCTACGTCTATGGCGAGGTCGGCCGTGGCAAGACCATGTTGATGGACCTGTTCTTCGAGGCGAGTGCGATAGAGCGCAAACGCCGGGCGCATTTCCACGATTTCATGGCCGACGTCCATGAACGCGTGCACGAGTACCGGCGCGAAATCAAAAACGGCAACGTGGCCGACCAGGATCCTATCCTCCACGTCGCCGCCGCGATCGCAGACGAGACCAAGCTGCTGTGCTTCGACGAATTCCATGTCACCGACATCGCCGATGCCATGATCCTCGGCCGGCTGTTCACCAGACTGTTCGAACTTGGTGTCGTCATGGTGGCGACGTCGAACATCGCGCCGAGCGGCCTGTACAAGGATGGGCTCAACCGCGCGCTGTTTTTGCCGTTCCTGGCGCTGCTGGAAAAACATTGCGATGTCGTGCGGCTGGACGCGCGCACCGATTTC
>JAQSCR010000498.1 GCA_029945495.1 Pseudolabrys sp.
GTTTTTGGCTTGCTGGAAACGGGGTTCAAAGTTGTAGATTGCCCGGTAATGCACGCCCTGTTGCGTACGGGTCGGCCGCAGCCAAGCCGGTGTTTGGGGATGGTTAGTACGCAATTGTGACGAGCTTTTTGTATCGGCTGCAAGTCGATCGAACCGAAGAAAAAGGGGCAGGGTCCTATGAAGAAAGTTTTGTTGTCAGTTGTCGCAGCGCTCGCGGTTACCGCGGCGGTGCCGGCCTTCGCGGCCGATATGCCGGTCAAGGCCAAGAAGGTTATCGTGGCGACGCCGTCGCCGTGGGATATCGCCTTCGGCACCGCCTTCACCACCGATTACGAACTGCGCGGCGTGTCGCAATCCAACCACAAGCCGGCGGTGCAGGGCTATTTCGAGGTCCGCTACAACATCAACGAGATGTGGCAGCTCTATGCCGGCGTCTGGGGCTCGAGCCTGTGGACCGGTTTTGCCAACGCTGAAATCGATCCGAGCGCCGGCGTGCGCATGACCCTCGGCAATTTCGGCCTCGATGTCGGCTACGTCTATTACGGCTATCCGGGCGGCACCACGCCGACCCTGGCCAACGGCAGCTACGGCGAAGCCTATATCAAGCCGAGCTACAAGTTCAACGACATGCTGACCATCGGCGGCATCTTCGAAACCGGCTTCGACAACTTCAACAACAAGGCCACGCTCCCGGGCGTCACCTGGGTTGGCGATGCGCGGCACTACTTCTACGCCGGTAACGCGATGATCACCCTGCCGTGGCAGCCAGCTGGCATCACCGTGTCGATCAATCCTGAGGTCGGCTACGAATATTACAGCAGCGGCGTGACCACCAACTACGGCAGCGTCAGCGACACCTTCTGGGATGTCGGCCTGGTCCTGAACTACAAGGCGGCGACCCTCGACCTTCGTTACTGGGGCACCAACGTGAAGGCCGGGACGGGCGCCGTGGTCAACCAGTGCGGCGGCGCTGTTAACGGCACCAACTTCTGCGGTGATCGCTTCGTGGCGACGCTCAAGTTCGACACCACCTTCGCGGCCCTCAAGTAGGCTGACGATCGCATAGGCCGAATTCTGCCTCTTCGGCTTGCAACGGGCGGCGGTTCCTCAAAAGGACCGCCGCCCTTTTGCGTTTAGAACCTCGTGTTGGTGCCAATGAAAATGCCGATGATCAATCGCCGCGTCTGGCTTGCAGTGCTGGCAGGTGCGGCCGGTGGCAGCGTGGCGATCGGCGCGATGGAATACTTCGCCGCGCGCAACACCATGCCGGTGATGGCGGTGCCCTTCGCCACCTCGATCGTCCTGGTGCTGGGCTCGCCCGAGGTGGAGGCGGCGCAGCCGCGGGCGCTGATTGGCGGCCACCTGATTTCGACCGTCGTCGGGCTCGTGGTGCTGTATCTCGCCGGGCCGACGCCCTGGGCCGCCGCGCTCGCGGTCGGTCTTGCCATGGTGGCGATGCACGTGACGCGCACCTTTCATCCGCCGGCCGGCATCGACCCGCTGCTGGTGGTGGTCAACGCCATGCCGTGGAGCTTCCTCGTGGTGCCGGTCGCGGCCGGCGCGCTGGCGCTGGCCGCGTTTGCTTATGCGTGGCATCTCGTGGTGCGGCGCTTCGATTGGCCGACGCGCTGGTGGTAGCGTGTATGATCCCGAAAAGCGGGAACCGGTTTTTGGATAAGATCATGCGCTCACTAAAAAACGCTATTCTGCCGGCGTCAGGCCGCCCTCGCGCAACGCGTAGTGTTCGCCTGCCCGCGTAAACGCCAGCCGCCGTCGATGGAATGCCGCCAGCGTGCTGCGATGGCCGATCGAGACTATGGTTGTCGCCGGCAGCCGCTCCGCCAGCAGCCGGTAGACTGCCGCCTCCGACGGCTCGTCGAGCGAGGCGGTGGCCTCGTCGAGGAACAGATAGTCCGGCGCATAGAGCAGCGCGCGGGCGATGCCGAGCCGTTGCTGCTCGCCGAGCGACAGCATCCGGTTCCAGTGGGCTTCTTCCTCGATCCGCGTGACGAGGGCCGGCAATCCCACCGCGGCGATCAGCTCGGCCACTTTGGCGTTGTCGAAAGTGCCCGGCTCGGCCGGATAAGCGACGGCGGCGGCCAAAGGCGCGATCGGGAAATACGGCCGCTGCGGCAGCATCATCACCTTGGCGTTCTTCGGCACCGTGACGGTGCCGGAGCCGAACGGCCAGATGCCGGCCATCGCCCGGACCAAGGTCGATTTGCCTGAGCCGGACGGGCCATTGACCAGGACCTTGTCGCCGGCTGCGATCGAGATGTCGGTTGCGTTGACCAGCGGCATGCCATTCGGCAATTGCACCGCCAGGTCCTTGAGGGTGATCGTGGCGCCGTCGCCGGGCGTCACCGCGATCACCGGCGGCGTCACCGCCAGCGCCTGCGCGGCCACAACCGAACGATCGAAACCGTCGAGGCGCTCGACCACCGCGCGCCAATCGGCCAGATTGCGATACAAGGTCACGAACACCGACAATGCGCTCTGCACCTGGCCGAAGGCATTGGCGGTCTGCATCAGTCCGCCAAGCTGGACCGCGCCGGCGAAATAGGCCGGGCTGACCATGATGAAGGGGAACACCACCGCGGCCTGCGAATAGCTGGCGGTGAAGAAGGTCAGTTTCTTCTGCCGCGACATGATGGCTAGCCAGTTGGAAATCACATTGCCGAAGCGCATCAGCAGCCGGTCGCGCTCGGCCGGCTCGCCGTTCAGAAGCGCGATCTGCTCGGCGTTCTCGCGCACGCGCACCAGGCTGAAGCGGAAGTCGGCTTCATAACGCTGCTGCTGGAAATTCAGCGCGATCAAAGCGCGGCCGATCAGATGCGTCAGCGCTGTGCCGATGATCGAGTAGATCAAAGCCGCCCATAATAGATAGCCGGGAATATTGACGCTCATGCCGAACAGATGCAGCGGCGCCTCCGCCGACAGGCCCCACAGGATGATCATGAATGAGAACAGGGTCACCAGCGAGTTGAGCAGTTGCAGGCCGATGTTCAGCGTCGCCTGGATGAACGAGTTGATGTCCTCGGCGATGCGTTGATCCGGGTTGTCGGCGGCGTCGCCGAGAAGCTGCATCCGGTAGTGATTGGATCCGGCCATCCAGTGGTCGAGATAGGCGCGGGTCAGCCAGCGGCGCCAGCGGATCTGCAGCCATTGATTGAGATAGAGCTGATAGACGGCGAGCGCGACAAAGACCGCGGCCAGAACCGAGAAATAGCCTAGCTGATAGACAAAGGCGTCCCAGTTTTTGTCCTGCAACGCGTTATAGAAGCGCGCGTTCCAGCTGTTGAGCAGCACGGTGAGGCCGACGATCGACAGTTCGATCGCGATTACAGCGCCTAAAAGCAGCCGGCCCGGCCAGCGGTCCTCCGAACGGAAATAAGGGCTGGCAATGCGCCAGACTGTCGCAAGCGTCGTCATCATGCCTCTCACGGGCAACTCCTATCGGGGACGGTAAGCGGTGGCTCCAGGATCGCGTAACTTTCAAATAGTGAACAGTTGGCCAAATTCCCCATCATTGCGAGAAATTCATCCATAAAAATTGCGTATTCGGGGGCTGCTCACGCATGGCGCAATATTGCGTCCTGAGCGCGCACCCCCTACGATTGTCTCCAAGGGTTGCCGAATTTTGCCTGAATTGGCGGGATTGGGGAATAAGACCCGCTGAAGAACTGTTCTGAAGGTAACAAACCAAGGGAGGGCGATAAAATGTCAAATAATAAGCAGTCCACGACAGCAACACGCCGTAAATTCCTCGGCGGCGCCGCCGTCGCCGGCGTGGCCACCATCGCGATGCCGCAGGTATCGCGCGCGCAAACTGTCACTCTAAAGATGCAGAGCGGGTTCGGTCCGACCGACATTCTCAGTGACTACGGCCGTGACTACGTCACCAAAGTCAACGAAATGGGTGGCGGCCGCCTGAAGATCGATTTCCTCAACGCCGGCGCTGTGGTCAAGCCATTCTCGGTGATGGACGCGACCTCGACCGGCGTGCTCGATGCGAACTGGAGCGTGCCGGCCTACTGGTATGGCAAGCACCGCGCCGCCTCGCTGTTCGGCACCGGTCCGGTCTACGGCACCAACGCCGATCAGTACATGAGCTGGTTCTATTACGGCGGCGGCGATGCGCTTTACCGCGAACTGACCCAGGACGTGCTCAAGCTCAATGTCATCGGCTTCTTCGCGTTCGCGATGCCGACCCAGCCGCTCGGCTGGTTCAAGAAGCCAATCAACGGCCCTGAGGATTTCAAGGGTCTGAAGTATCGCACCGTCGGTCTCGCCTCCAACGTCATGCAGGCGATGGGCGCGAGCGTTGCGCAGCTTCCCGGGCCGGAAATTCTGCCGGCGATGGAAAAGGGCGTCATCGACGCGTTCGAGTTCAACAACCCGACCTCGGACAGTCGTTTCGGCGCTCAGGACGTCGCCAAGAACTACTACCTTGGCTCCTACCATCAGGCGTCGGAAGCCATCGAAGTTGTCTACAACAAAGGCAAGTTCGAGGGCCTGGCCAAGGAACAGCAGCAGATTCTCAAACTCGCCACTCAGGCGACCTCGGCCGACGGCGGCTGGAAAGCCTGGGACATCTACTCGAAGGATCTCGAGACCCTGCAGACCAAGCACGGCGTGCAGGTCAAGCGCACGCCTGTGTCGGTGTTCAAGGCGCAGCTCGAAGCGTGGGACAAGGTCGTCATCGAGATCACCGGCGACTCCGCTCAGGGGCCGCTCATCAAGAAGATTCTCGAAAGCCAGAAGGCATGGGCCAAGCGCGTTGCGTTCTTTGCCATCAACAATGAAGCGGACTTCAAGTCCGCCTATGAGCACTACTTCGGGCCAATGAAAGTCTAATCACGGTTTGCCAGATGCGCCGGGGCGGCGCTTCCGCCCCGCCGAGTCTCTATGAGCAGCGCAACGAGCGAGAATCCTCCGTGGAAAAACTTCTCCTTTTTATCGACCGTCTCAGCGCGGCCGTCGGCAAGGCATTTGGCTGGTGCATCATCATCATGACGCTCGGCACCTGTTACGAGGTCTTTGTGCGCTATGTGCTGCGCAACCCGACCAACTGGGCTTTCGATCTAAGCTATTTCATGTATGGCGCGCTGTTCATGATGGCTGGCGCCTACACGCTTTCGCGCAACGGGCATGTGCGCGGCGACTTCGTTTATCGGATGTTGCCCTTTCGGCTACAGGCTTCGATCGATCTGGTCCTGTATGCCATCTTCATGCTGCCGGGCGTCGGCGCGCTGCTTTATTACGGCATTCCCTACGCCGAACAGGCCTGGGCGATCCACGAAGTGAGCATCTACAGCCCGACTGGTGCGCCGGTCTATCCGCACAAGACGCTGATCCCGATCGCGGCGTTTTTCCTGTTGTTGCAGTGCTTTGCCGAAATGGTTCGCTGCATTGTCTGCATTCGCGACGGCGTCTGGCCGCAGCGACTGCATGACGTCGAAGAAATGGAATCCGCGATTCTGGCCGAAGCGGCCGATCGCCGGCGGATCGAAGAAGAGCTGCATGTGGGGGCTGCGCGATGATGTTTACGAATCCCGAGATTGGGATCATCCAACTCGCCTCCTTCATTTTCATCATCTTTCTGGGATTCCCGATCGCCTTCACGCTGGTCGCGATGGGCGTATTCTTCGGCTATTACGCGATGGGCTCGCGAATTTTCGACTTGCTGGTGACCAACACCTACGACGTGATGTCGAACGACGTGCTCACCGCGGTGCCGCTGTTCCTGTTCATGGGCTACATGGTCGAGCGCTCGAACATTCTCGACCGGCTGTTTTATTCGCTGCAGATGGCGATGCGGCGCGTGCCCGGCGCGCTCGCGGTCGCTACCTTGATCACCTGCGCGCTGTTCGCCACCGCCACCGGCATCGTCGGCGCGGTGGTGACTTTGATGGGCTTGCTGGCGTTCCCGGCCATGCTCAAGGCCGGCTACAATACTGAGTTGGCGGCCGGCGTGGTCTGCGCCGGCGGTTGTCTCGGCATCATGATTCCGCCGAGCGTGCTGCTGATTCTTTACGGCGCGACGACGTCGGTATCGGTCGTGCAGCTTTATGCCGCGGCCTTCATTCCCGGCTTCATGCTGGCGGGCTTTTACGTCATCTACGTGATCATCCGCGCGATGATCAATCCGTCGCTGTGTCCGAGGCCGCCGGAACTGGACCGGCCGATCCCGGCCGGCGAGGTTTTCTCCGCGCTGCTGACCTCGTTCTTCCCGCTCGCAATCCTGATCCTGTCGGTGCTCGGCGCGATTCTGTTCGGGCTGGCGACGCCGTCCGAAGCCGCCGCGGTCGGCGCAGCCGGCTCGATCCTCATCGCGGCCGGCTATCGTTCGCTCACTTTCCAGCGGCTGAAAGAGGCGGTGTACCTGACCGCTCGCGCTTCGGCGATGGTGTGCTATCTGTTCATCGGCTCGTGGACGTTCTCGTCGGTGTTCTCGTATCTCGGCGGTCACGAAGTCATCGAGCACTGGGTGCTGGCGGCGAATTTGAACGCGACCGGCTTCCTCATTCTCGCTCAGGTCATCATCTTCCTGCTCGGCTGGCCGCTGGAATGGACCGAGATCATCATCATCTTCGTCCCGATCTTCCTGCCCCTGGTCAAGTCGTTCAATATCGATCCCATCTTGTTCGGCATTTTGGTGTCGTTGAATATTCAGACCTCGTTCAATACGCCGCCTATGGCCATGGCCGCGTATTATCTCAAGGGAGTATCGCCGCCGCATGTTCGCCTGAACCAGATATTCGCCGGCGCCTTGCCGTTCGTGTTCATGGTGTTTCTGTCGATGACGCTGGTGTATATCTTCCCGGGGATTGCGCTCTGGCTGCCGCACGCGTTGTATAAGTGAGCGGCGGCGGGCGCCGGGACTGCAGCGAGTAGCCGATGGATAAGAATTTGATTGACCTGACGGCGCTTGAAGCGGCCGCGCGCATCGGCAGTGGCGACATGTCCTCGGAAGAGTATACGGCCGCTTGTCTCGAGCGAATCGCCGAAACCGACGACAAGGTGCATGCTTTTGTGCACCTCGATCCGGACGCAGTGTTGCAGCAGGCGCGCATTCTCGACGAGCGCCGGCGCAACGGCTTTGCGATCGGGCCGCTGCATGGCATTCCGGTTGCGATCAAGGACATTTTCGACACCGCCGATTATAAAACCGAATGCGGCTCGGCGCTGCTTAAGGGCCGCCAACCGATGCATGACGCCACCGCGGTGGCGCGGTTGCGCGCCGCCGGCGCCGTGATCATCGGCAAGACGGTCTCGACCGAGTTCGCCTATTTCACGCCCGGTCCGACCCGCAATCCGCACGATCTCGAACGCACGCCCGGCGGTTCGTCGTCGGGCTCGGCGGCGGCGGTGGCGGCCGGGATGGTGCCGCTCGCCGTCGGGTCGCAGACCAACGGGTCGATGATCCGTCCGGCGTCGTTTTGCGGCGTCTATGGGTGCAAGCCGAGCCACGGCCTGATCTCGCGCCACGGCGCCTTGATCTTGTCGCAGCATCTCGACCATGTCGGCGTCTTCGCGCGCTCGCTCGCCGACGCCGCCTTCGTTCTGGAGGTGCTTGCCGGCCACGATCCGAATGATCGCGACACCCGCGCGGTGGCGGCGCCGGACTTCCTCGAGCTCGTCGGCGCCGAGCCGCCGCTGCCGCCGCGCTTTGCTTTCGTTCGTACGCCGATCTGGGACCAGGCCGATGCCGAGACGCGCGCCGCATTCGAGGCGCTGGCAGTTAGCCTCGGCGAGCATGCGTCCTTGGTCGATCTGCCTGAGGCTTACGCCGCGGCCTGGGATGACCAGCGCGTCGTCATGGCCGCGGATATGGCGCATAACCTCAATCCCGCGCTTGAGCGGGGCGGCGACGTCTTGAGCCAGACGCTTCGCGATTTTATGGCCGAGGGCCGCGCGGTGCCCGCGGTGCGCTACCTGGCTGCGCGCGACAATGCGCGTGGCTATGCCGCCGGCATCGGCAAATTGTTCGACGAATACGACGCCATCATTACGCCGGCGACCGTCGGCGTCGCGCCGAAGGGCAGCGCGACCGGCAGTCCGATGTTCTGTTCGCTGTGGAGCCTGACCGGCCTGCCGGCGCTGTCGCTGCCGTTATTGAACGGCGAGGGCGGCATGCCGCTCGGCGTGCAACTTGTCGGCGCGGCTGACGACGACGCGCGCCTGTTTCGCACGGCGAATTGGCTGGTCCAGTATCTGGCTGAGTGATCGGCGGGCTTCGAGAAGCGCGGTGCCGTCGGCAGCTGCTATTTCTTCTCACGGGCGAACAGCGGCTTCCAGTCGTCGCCCCAGAACGCCCACAGCATCAGTGCGAGCCCGATCAGGGTAACGATCCACAGCGGCGGCGCCGCAAGCTTGGCCGCGATCAACAGCATGTAGCCAATCATAATGACTGCGCCGATAAGGGCTGCAACTGCGTCCGCCATGCCGTTCTCCCGTCGATCGTTTATAGCACTAATCTACCGCAATCTGCGCGCACGCGCCATCCCCTTTGTGGGTCGCTTCGCTTAACCCTTCGGCGGCGCGCCGAGATTCTCCTTGAAGAAGGCAAGCGTCCGGCTCCAGGCCAGATCCGCGGCTGGCTTGTTGTAGCGATCGCCGCCGGTGTCATTGTTGAAGGCGTGATTGACGTCCGGATAGACGTAGATCGCGTAGCGCTTGCCGGCGGCCTTGAGCGCTGCTTCATAGGCCGGAATGCCGGCATTGATGCGCGTGTCGAGCCCGGCATAATGCAGCAGCAACGCGGCATGGATCGACGGCACCTGCGCCGCCGGCGGCTGCGCACCGTAATAGGCGACGCCGGCCTTCAACTCCGGCGACAGCACGGCGACGCGATTGACCATGCCGCCGCCCCAGCAGAAGCCGACGGCGCCGACATTGCCGGTCGACTCGGCATGCCTGGCGACGAACGGCACAGCGGCGGCGATCTGCTGCGCTGTCTCGTCGAGCTTGAGCGCGGCGAACATATCGCGGGCCTTGTCCTCGTCGCCGGGCGTGCCGCCCTGCGGCGACAACATATCGACCGCGAGCGCCAGAAAGCCTTCGAGCGCGAGGCGGCGCGCGATGTCCTGAATATGCGGATTGAGCCCGCGGTTCTCGTGGATGACGATGATCGCCGGACGCTTTCCTTTCGATTTCGGCCGCGCCAGATAGCCGCTGATCTTGGTTCCGCCGGCGTCATAGGAAACCGTCTCGGTGGCGAGCCGGGCGTCGTCGACGGCGACGGTCGCGGCGCGTGCGTAGTCGTTTTGCAGCATCGGCAGCAGCGCCAGCGCGGCGGCGCTCGATCCGGCGACCGCGGTCAGCCGGTCCATGAAATCGCGGCGATTGATGAGGCCGTGGGTGAAGCTGTCGTAAAGATCGATGATGCGCTGATCCATGTGTCCGCTCCGGCAGGGGTGGCCTCAGCGAGACTAACACACTCGAGCGCTTAGTATTCCCCGGCCGATGCGCTGCTGCATTTGGCCGCATCGAGGATAACAGCCAGGCGAAATAGGCCGTTTTTGCCGCCGCGTGGCAACGCCAGGCCGTCCCATAAATTTCATTTAATGGTACGGGACGCGGGGACTGGCCAAGCTGTCTTGACGCCGCCGCGCGCATCATTTCAATTGCGGCAAAGGCGTCGCGGCCGCGGTAGCCTGTTCCGGAGACCATCATGGATTGCCATCGCCTGAACGCGGGCCGCCGCGTTGTCGCCAATGCCGCCACCTTCGCCTTGATCGCTTGCGCCCTGATGAGCGGAGCCTTGTGGCTCGGCGGACCAGCGCACGCCCAGGCCGAGTTTCCGTATGACCGGGTGATGCTGCTCGATGTCGCGCCGATGCACCCGCTCAAGCGCGTGCCGATACTTACCGTGACGGCCGACGGCAGCGCCACAATCGAACTATGGTGCCGCACCGCCAATGCGCGCGTGCAGGTTTCCGGCAACGCCATCAAGATTGAAGCGGCGCCGCTGCCGGAAGCCTTGCCGCAATACATGAGCGAAGGCCAGTGCAGCGACGCTCGCGTGCAGGCCGATCAGGAAATGCTGGCGGCGCTGGCGCAGGTGACCGAATGGCGGCGCAAGGGCGATGGCATCGTTCTCATTGGTGCAACGCAGATGCCATTCCGGGCTTCGTCCCACTAGCCGATCTCTCCGCCGGCGTTGCCGCGTTTGACGGCAGCACGCCTCCAAACTAGGCAATTTTCACCATGTCGATATGCCGATTGGAAATGTCGCCGCATTCGCGGCATTTCAGACTGGCCTGCCGATTGCATTTAGCGGGCGTGCTGGCTTGCAGCGGAGGAGGACTTGGCATGCGTCGACGCGACTTCACCAGGATTGCATTGGGCGGAACGATCGGGGCGGTAGCGGCGCCGGCCATTGTCCAAGCGCAAACGTCCTTCAACTGGAAAATGACGAGCTTCTACGGCCCTAACGCCGCGTTCTATTCGAGCGGTCCAGGCAGCGCCAAGGACCTCTGCAAGCGCATCGAGGACATGTCCGGCGGGCGCCTGAAGATACAGTTCTATGGCGCCGGCGAACTGATCCCCGCTGCCGAGGGCTTCGACGCCGTTTCGGCCGGCACGGTCGAGATGAACTACGCCAATTCCTATTTCTGGACCGGCAAGAGCTTCGCCGCGCAGTATTTCTGCGCCGTGCCGTTTGGTCTCAACTACCAGGGCGTCAACGGCTGGATGTATGACGGCGGCGGCCTCGAGCTGTGGCGCGAGACCTATGACCGCTTCAATCTGGTGCCGTTTCTGTGCGGCAACACCGGCGTGCAGATGACCGGCTGGTTCAAGAAGCCGATCGAGAAAGTCGAGGACCTCAAAGGCCTCAAGATGCGCATTCCGGGTTTGGCTGGCCGCGTCTACCAGTCGCTCGGCGTCGATACCCGGCTGCTGCCCCCCGGGGAA
>JAQSCR010000499.1 GCA_029945495.1 Pseudolabrys sp.
GGTCCTGAAGGACATCTGGCTGTCGTTCCTGCCCGGCGCCAAGATCGGCGTGCTGGGCGTCAACGGCTCGGGCAAGTCGACGCTGCTGCGCATCATGGCCGGGATAGACCAGGAATATGTCGGCGAAGGCTTCGTCGCCGAAGGCGCCCGCGTCGGCTACCTGGAGCAGGAGCCGCAGTTGGACGGCACCAAATCGGTGCGCGACAACGTCATGGAAGGCGTCGCCGCCAAAAAGGCGATCCTCGACCGCTACAACGAACTCGCCATGAACTACTCGGACGAGACCGCCGACGAAATGGCGAAGCTGCAGGACGAGATCGATTCCAAGAACCTGTGGGATCTCGACAGCCAGGTCGATCTGGCGATGGACGCGCTGCGCTGCCCGGCGGACGACGCCGAAATCGCCAAGCTCTCGGGCGGCGAGAAGCGCCGCGTCGCGTTGTGCAAACTTCTGCTCGATGCGCCCGACCTGCTGCTGCTCGACGAACCGACTAACCATCTCGACGCGGAAAGCGTCAACTGGCTGGAAGGCCATCTGCGCAATTATCCGGGCGCGATCCTGATCGTGACCCATGACCGCTACTTCCTCGACAACGTCACCAGCTGGATTCTTGAACTCGACCACGGCCGCGGTATTCCCTACGAGGGCAATTACACGTCCTGGCTCAAGCAGAAGCAGAAGCGGCTGGAGCAGGAATCGCGCGAGGACGACACCCGCCAGCGCACGCTGCAGCGCGAGAGCGAGTGGATTTCGTCGTCGCCGAAGGCGCGCCAGGCCAAGTCGAAGGCGCGCTACGAGCGCTATGACGAGTTGCTCAAGATCGCCAATGCCAAGACCAACACGGTCGCACAGATCACCATTCCGGTGGCCGAGCGTCTCGGTCAGAACGTGGTCGACTTTGAAAACCTCAGCAAAGGCTTCGGCGACAACCTGCTGATCGACGACCTCACCTTCAAGCTGCCGCCCGGCGGCATTGTCGGCGTCATCGGTCCGAACGGCGCCGGCAAGACCACTTTGTTCCGCATGATCACCGGCCAGGACAAGCCCGACGCCGGCACGATCAAGATCGGCGAGTCGGTACAGCTCGGCTATGTCGACCAGTCGCGCGACTCGATCGACCCGAAGAAGAATGTCTGGGAGGAAATCTCCGACGGCAACGACCTCATGCTGGTCGGCAAGAAGGAAGTGAACTCTCGCGCCTATGTCTCGCTGTTCAACTTCAAGGGCGCCGATCAGCAGAAGAAGGTCGGCACACTATCGGGCGGCGAACGCAACCGCGTCCACCTCGCCAAAATGCTGCGCTCCGGCGCCAACCTGCTGCTGCTCGACGAGCCGACCAACGATCTCGACGTCGACACCCTGCGCGCGCTGGAAGAGGCGCTGGAGGATTTCGCCGGCTGCGCCGTGATCATCAGCCATGATCGCTGGTTCCTCGACCGCATCGCCACGCACATCCTCGCCTTCGAAGGCGACAGCCACGTCGAATGGTTCGAGGGCAACTTCCAGGACTACGAGAAGGATAAGATGCGCCGTCTCGGCCAGGACAGCATCATCCCGCACCGGCTGAAGTATAAGAAGTTTTCACGCTAGCGCGCGCGTCTCGGCTAGTTTGCGCCAAGTCCGTCTGCTGGTACCGGCCATTCGGTGGCTGTCCTTGTCGGCCGCGCGGCAACGTTGATCAAGCCGCGCACGCTCAGGGGCATGATCAGTTCGTGGTGCTTCATGCCCTTGCCGCCTTTGACCGGGCCGAGGTCGCGGACCAGATAAAGCGCGCCGTCGCTCATGCGGGCTAGCCGGGCCTCTTTAAAATAGCTTCTCACGCGAGCGAACATTTGCGCATGAGTGCATCGGCGGCTGATTCCGTCAATTGCCGGGGCGGCGCCATCCCGGGTCTTGTGCGGCTAGAGATTTCTGCCGCTTTGCAGCGCGCGTTAATCACCGCTTCATGGTCCTCTATCCGTTCTCCGATTCGCGGATGTTCTTCTAACGTTCGTGAATTTCGCCGATGTGGTGTTTGGTTTTCACCCTGCGACGACATGGAGCGTGCCTCCGGCCATTCGACGTCGCGAATCACCCTTGCCGCCTCTCTGCGACCTCTTGGCGCGCCCCCTTTGGCGGAGCCGAATCGCCTATAAGTCAGCCGGGCCCAGCCCCCGATTTCCCGCCGGGCGAACGGTTTTGAGGATGACGTTCATGTCGATGTCCGCCGACGACGCGATTCCGCCGAAGGAACTGGCCGTCAAGTTGCGGCCGCTGCCGGCGCTCATCTTTTCATCGCGCTGGCTGCAATTGCCGCTGTATCTCGGGCTGATTGTTGCGCAGGGCGTTTACGTCATCCTTTTCGTCAAAGAGTTGTGGCATCTGGTCGAGGGTTCCCTGCATTTCAGCGAACAGGAGGTCATGCTCTTTGTCCTCGGCCTCATTGATGTGGTGATGATTTCCAACTTGCTGACCATGGTGATCGTCGGCGGTTATGAGACCTTTGTGTCGCGGCTGGAACTTGAAAAGCATCCGGATCAGCCGGAGTGGCTGAGCCACGTCAATGCCAGCGTGCTGAAGATCAAACTGGCTATGGCGATCATCGGCATTTCGTCGATCCACCTGTTGCGCACGTTCATCTATGCGGGCTCGCTCGGCAAGGAAGGCGTGCCTTATACCGAGGCCGGGGTGATGTGGCAGGTGATCATCCACGCGCTGTTCGTGGTGTCGGCGATCGGCATTGCGTACGTGGAGCGGCTCGGTCAGTCGGCTTGCGACATGCCGCATCACGAGAAAAAATAGCGCGCGACAACGGATAAAATGGCGATTGCCGGTTCGCGTTAATGTCGAATTTACCGTCCTCTATCCGTTCTCTGATTCGCGGATGTTCTTCGAACGTTCGAGGTTTTCGCCGATGATGTGTTTGCTGCGTGGGCTTCGTCCACATCTAGCGATGATTGCGCTGATCGTTGCGTTGATTGCGCCGAATCAGTCGCGCGCCGATGCAGCGTTCAACGCCTTTCTCGAGCAGATGTGGCCGCACGCGCAACAATTCGGAATCTCCCGCGGCGTCTTTAATGCCGCCACGCGTGGCCTCGAGCCGGATCTGACGCTGCCCGATCTCGATATTCCGGGCCGGCCGGAAAAGGCGCCGCCGGGCCAGGCCGAATTCGTGCAGACGCCGGGGCAATATCTGCGCGAGGCGAGTTTCGACCGGCTGGCGGCGCGCGGCCGTGCGCTGGCCGCGCGGCATCGCGACACGCTTACCGCGATCGAGAAGGAATTCGGCGTGCCCGGCAATGTCGTGCTGGCGATCTGGGCGCGCGAGACCGATTACGGCTCGTACAAGCTGCCGCACGACGCGCTGCGCGTGCTGGCGACGCAAGCCTACACCGGCAAGCGCAAGGACTTCTTTCAGAACGAATTCATCTATGCGCTGAAAATGCTGCAGGACGGCACGCCGCGGGCCGACATGCGCTCGTCCTGGGGCGGTGCGCTCGGCATGACGCAGTTCCTGCCGTCGGAATACTACAAATACGGCGTCGACTTCGATCGCAATGGCCGCGCCGATATTTTCCGTTCGGTGCCGGATGCGCTGGCCTCCGCCGCCAAGCAGCTTGCCGGCAAAGGCTGGCAGGCCGGCCAGCGCTGGGCTTACGAAGTGCGCGCGCCGCAGAACGCCGATTGCTCGATCGGCACGCCGGACGTGACCATGCCGATCGGCGACTGGCTCAAGCGCGGTTTCGTGCCGGCGCAGGGGCGCAAGCTCGGTGCCAGGGAGCTGTCGCTTTCGGCGTCGCTGCTGCAGCCGGAAGGCAGCTACGGGCCGTCGTTCCTGACGCCGAAGAACTACTTCGTCATCAAGGAATACAATTTCTCCGATCTCTATGTGCTGTTCGTCGGCCATCTCGCCGACCGCATCGCCGGCGCGCAATCGTTCGAGACGCCGTGGAGCAAGGGTGCGCAGCTCAAGACCAGGGACGTCGAGAGCATGCAGCAGCGGCTCACTGAGCTTGGCATCTACAAAGACAAGATCGACGGCAAGGCCGGCATGCTGACGCGCGCCGCGCTCGGGCGTTATCAAAAGGCGAATGGCTTGAAGGTCGATTGCTGGCCGACCGCGGCGGTGCTCACGCATATGCGGCGGTGAAACGCATCATGCCCGGCTTTTGACCGGGCACGAGCGAAGAAATCTAGAGCTGCGTCAGAAGATCAGTCGCAAACCTCGACGCGGCGATGACGCCAGCCGTAGCCATCCCAGAAGCGCTGGCGCTCGACATGACAGACCGGGCCGTCGGCATATTCTTCGACATAGACACGACGCTGCGGCGGCGGCGCCTCGACATAGACCGGGGCCGGCTCGACATAGCGCGGCTGGCCGTTGGCGATAGCCGAGCCGAGGATGGCCCCGACGGCGAGGCCGCCGACAACACCGGCGCCGACCTCGCAACCCTGGCAGCGGGCGTTGGCCGCGCTGGGCAATGCGGCGGCCGAGAGGGTTGCCGCGACCAGTGCGATAATCTTGACGTTCATTTCAGTGTCCTTTCAGACCGGTTTCGGCTCGATGGATTGCGGTGCAGTTTGCACCGCAGCGGTTACGCGAAGCTTAAGGGCAGATGAAGCGTGGACGGCTCCAGCCGCGGACATTGCCCCAGCGGTCATAGACCGGCCGGCGGGCCCAATAGCCGCCCGGGCAGGAGACCGGATAGCGGCCGTAATAGCCGTCATAGGCGACGTAGCCGGGGGCCGGCGCGTAGTAGCGCGGTTGGCTGTTGGCGATGGAACTGCCGATGATGGCGCCGACGGCGAGGCCGCCGACAATACCGGCGCCGACGCCGCAACCGTGGCAACGGGCTTCGGCCGCGGTCGGACCGGCGAGCGTTCCGGCCGCGATGGTCGCGGCGGCGGCGATAGCGAGAATGACTTGCCTCATTTGACGTCTCCTCCAGCGTCGCATCGGAAATTCGACGGCCATGCTCCAACGGCGACATGCTGGCACGACCAAGTGAGCCAATTTATTATGTCGGAAATTGGCCGGGGTCTGTGACTTCCATCACAAAAAAGCCCGGAAACGACAAGGTTTCCGGGCTTTCATGACTTTTCTAGACGCTAGGCTACTGCTTAATCGCAGACGCGAACGCGGCGCTGACGCCAGCCGTAACCGTCCCAAACACGGTCGCGCTGCCACCAGCAGTGCGGGCCGTAATAGACCGGGGCCGGGCCGTAGGCGTAGCCGGGACCGCCGTAGTAGCCATTGTTGTAATAGCCGTTCTGCGAGGCGATGCCGCCGATGATGGCGCCAGCGGCGAGACCGCCGATGATCCCGGCGGCGATGCGGCCGCCGCGGGCTTCGGCCGGCTGCGGCATGGCGACGGCGGCGACCGTCAAGGTCGCGGCAGCGGCGAGTGCAGTGAGCGTCTTGGTGATCCTGTTCATAGCGCACCTCCTAGGTTCGCTTATCGTTGGCCGTATGATTCTAACGGCCGGGTTTGCTAATTCCTGCGGTCTGGTCGTGCAGGGATAACGTTCATCATGCGCATCAAGTTCCAATTATTCCGGTGAACGCAGCCTGAATGGAGCGTTTGAAACGGGCCCCGCGCCGATCATTTCGCATTAATTTTCGGCAACAATCCGGCGCCATTTGCGGAGAAATTGTGGCGGCCGCAACCAAGGCGGCCCAAACAAAGGGGCTGAGTCGGCTTACCGCCTCTTCTTGTTCTTGCCCTTACGCCTGTTGTCGCGCTTGCGTCTGGTCTTGGCTTTATTGTTGCCTTGGCCTTTGCGCCTGGCCTTGCTGACTTTGTTGCCGGTGCGTTTTTCGGCTTTCTTGTTGTTCTTCTTGTTGCGCTTCCTGTCGGCCTTCTTTTCGGATTTCTGCTTCGCCGACCTGAGCGTCAGCTTGCGCGGCGTCTTGCGCCCGCTGCGTTGCTTGGCGGCGCGGCGTCCGACATTGCGCAGAAACAATTTCTCCAGCGGATAACTCAGGCGCCGCACCGCCGCCTTCAGCGGCAGCCACTCGACCGCGACGATGTCGGCCATCAGCTCGTGGCTGGCTTCTTCCTCGGCCTGCATCTGCCAAAACTGCACCACCTTCGGCCGCCCGCCGGCGCGATAGGTGATGGCGCCGAGAAACTCGTTCACCTCGACGCGGTGGCCGGTCTCCTCGACGACTTCGCGGCGCGCACCGATGACCGGATTCTCGTCGCGCTTGAGCTTGCCGCGCGGCAGCACCCATTTGTCGTCCTTGCTGCGCTGGACGACGGCAAACAGCGGGCGCGCGCCGCCGCGCACCACGATGCCTCCTGCCGCCTGGATGAATTTGCTCGCCACTTTGCCGCCGCTTGCCCTTTTGGTTCGGCCGATCTCCGCCGGCAGAATCGCTTGCGCAATATTGCGCCGTGGATCGAAGAAATATACCCGCCGCTGTGGGAAAGCCTTTCGCGTGACGTTTGCGTGTCAGTGAGATGTCACGCGCGGCGCGGCACATAGGTACCGGCGGGTGGCAGGTCTGTTCGACCTTCTCCGCAAGACGCCTCTCGAAGCGCAAACTAGGGGATTAATAGCCTGGGAAAAATGGCCGACCAAGGCCTGCGACCAAGCCTGAAAATCGCGGCGCTGCGGGCGCCGCGGCTGCGCCAATAATACAGCATAATGCTGGGTTATTGTCACATTTGAATTTCGCAAATTGAGGCGTCGCGTTTCATTTTCGATTAACTCGCGGGTGGTACTTTTCGAAGGTGCAATCTGCACGTGTATGTCCAATTCTCAGGCCGCTCTCGGGTTCAATCTTGAGACGGCCGGCTTTTTGGATAGAGCGACGGGCATCCACGGCGGCCGCAAGGCGGCGCACATCGAAGCCGAAGACGCTTGGAGGCCGAAGACGCTTGGCGGTTTAAGACGCTTGCGGACGTATCCACTCAAAAAGCTCTCAGAAGGGGTCAGGTAATGCGTAAAATTCATGAGTTTCTGAAGAACGAATCCGGCGCGACTGCGATCGAATACGGGCTGATCGCCGCCGGCATCTCGGTTGTGATCATCGCCATCGTCAATACGCTCGGCACACAGATCAACACCAACTTCACCAGCATCTCGACGCAGCTTAAATAGGTCGATGGCGCCCACGGCTGTTATGCCGGCGAAAGCGGGCATACAGCAAAGGCCGAACGGGCGGGGACTATTGCGTCCCCGCGTCCCTTCTTCACCGACGTTCCGGAGGGCGTGAACTTCGGCCCGGCAAAGCCATCTGGCGAAGAGCGGCCGTGGGGTGGTTGTGCGTGGGCTTGCCACGTCATCTCGTTCGCCGCGATGTGAATCCTGGGTCTCTGGGTGCGCCCGCATTCACAAAAGAATTCAATTCAATTTGAGACGACGCATTTGATCGCTGATTAATGCGGGGCCGCTACATCTGCGCCTGTCGTCGCTCCGCACGTGACGGAATCGGGTACCGGCCGGCTCTGATTGCTAATTGCAGAGGCGGCCGGTCTTGGCAGGCGACATAGTTAAAGAACCGCCGCGATCAGAACGGCAGTCGAATGATCCGAATAAATCCAAAAACGTCCGCTTTTCAGTCAGTCAACAGGGACCCGAAATGAGCAAGATTGTCGAATTTCTCAAGAATGAATCCGGCGCCACCGCCATTGAATATGGCTTGATCGCCGCCGGCATTTCAGTGGCTATCATCGCCGTGGTCAATGGGTTGGGCACGTCGCTCAATACCAATTTCACCAGCATTTCGACGCAGCTTAAGTAGCGGGCGCCGGGGGCCGAGCGAAGCGAAGCCCTCAGGGTTGGATCGGAAGTCTTGCTAGCGGGCTAAGGCGTTATGCGCCTTGGCCCGTTACGCGTTGGCCCGTCCTTGTGAAGGCCGCCATTTCATCCGGTTCACGGCAATGCCGGACACCGGGTTCTTGTCTTCGCCCGCATAGGAAAAGCCGTGCTTCTCGTAGAAGCGGATGGCGCGGGCATTGTCCTTGTTGACCAGCAGTTCGAGGCCGGCGGGCGACAGGCGCTTCGCTTCGTCCATCAGCGCGCGGGCGACATCGCTGCCCCAGGCTTCCGGCGCGACGACGAACTGATCGAGATATTTCGTTTTCGTATCGACGGTGACGAAGCCGAGAAGCGCGCCGTCGCGTTCGGCCAGGGTGATGGTGGCGACCGGCACCAACTCTTTGCGCCAGCGCTCGCGCCACCAGGCGACGCGCGCGTTGAAGTCGATACGCGGATAATGCTGCGCCCAGGTGCGGCGCCACAATTCGATGGTGGCGTCTTCGTCGGCGGGCGTGTAGGGGCGCAGGATGAGGGCGGTCATATCACGCCGCCTTGCGGCGCAGCTGCCGCAGCACCGCGACGATCGCCGCGCGGTCGCAGACGATAGCGCCAAGTGCGATGGCGCGGCTGCGCTCGAAGCCGGTGATGTCGTAATGCGGATGGCCGGTCTTCGGCGGTCCCTGGTAGGAAATGCGGTGCAGGCCAATGCGCTGAGCGAACCGATGCAGTTCGTCAATGTCGTCGGCCAGCAGATGGCACCATTTGCGGTCGTGCCAATCCCAGATCGCCTCGTCGACATAAATCGCCATGAATTGCCTTACCGCTCCGTCAGCTTGAACTCGATGCGGCGGTTGCGGCGATAGGCTTCGTCAGTCGTGCCGGTGTCGATCGGCTGGAATTCGGCAAAGCCGGCGGCGACCAGGCGCTGCGGCGAGATGCCCTTGCTGACCATGTATTGCACGACCGCGATGGCGCGCGCCGACGACAGGTCCCAGTTCGACTTGAAAATCGGCCCGGAGATCGGCCGCACGTCGGTGTGGCCATCGACGCGCACGACCCAGGCGATGTCGGCCGGGATCTTCTGGCCGAGCTCGAGCAACGCGGTCGCGATTTTGTCGATCTCGGTGCGCGCTTCCGGTTTCAGTTCGGCCTTGCCGACGTCGAACAGCAATTCGGATTGCAGCACGAAGCGGTCGCCGACGATGCGGATGTCGGGGCGGTTGCCGAGGATTTCGCGCAGGCGGCCGAAGAAGTCGGAGCGGTACTTGGTCAGTTCCTCGACCTTCTGCGCCAGCGCGATGTTGAGGCGCTGGCCAAGATCGGCAATGCGGCTCTGCGATTCCTTGTCCTTCTTCTCGGAGGCGTCGAGCGCCTGCTCGATGGCCGCGAGCTGGCGGCGGAAGGCGGCGAGCTGCTGATTGAGGATTTCGACCTGCGCCAGCGCGCGCGCCGAGATTTTCTTTTCGCCTTCGAGCGCGGTGGACAGCTCGGCTGCCTGGCCTTGCGCCGCCGACAGGCCGGCGCCGGCGCCGTCGGCGATGCCTTTGAACTTGTCGCGCTCGGTTTCGGCGCTGGCGAGCGAGGCGCGCAGCTGGGTGAGTTGCGCCTCGATGTCGGCCTTGCCGGTCTTTTCCATCGACAAGAGATCGGTGAGTTGGGCGATCTGCGCGTTCAGCCGGCTGAGCGCGGTGTCCTTGCCGGAGATTTCCTGCTGCAGGAAGAACTGCACGACGACGAACACGGTCAGAATGAAGATGATGCTCAGGATCAACGTCGACAACGCGTCAACGAAGCCCGGCCAGTAGTTCATTCCTTCGCCGCCGCGGCGGCTTCGTGCAAGGGCCATTGTCTACTCGTCGTCTTTAACCGCAAGGCGTCAGCGCGGCAGCTTCTCGCGCACCATGACTTCCAGAAGCTTCTTGATCTCGCGCTGCTGTTCGGCCTGGCCGTCGACCCAGTCGCGGATCAACTGCTGCTCGGTGCGCATGTGATGCACCAGGCCCTGGATCGCCTCGGCCAGATTGGCCATGGCGGCGGAAGCGGCCTTGCCGCTGCCGGCTTGGTCGACCGCTTCGCGCAATTTCTCGACCGCGCCGCGCACCTCGAACGAGACGCCGGCGGCGTGCTCGCCGGGCTCGGCGCTGTGGTCGTAGACCGTGGTCGAAAGCCAGTCTTCCAGTTCGGTATAGAAGCGGTTCTGCGCCTGGCTCGATTGCAGATCGAGGAAGCCGAGCACCAGCGAACCGGCAAGGCCGAACAGCGACGACGAGAACGAAATGCCCATGCCGGACAAAGGCGCGGCGAGGCCTTCGCGCAAGGTGTCGAACATGCTCGACGTGTCGCCGCCGGGCTTGAGGCCTTGAATGACGTTGCCGACCGAACTAACGGTTTCGATCAGGCCCCAGAAGGTGCCGAGCAGGCCGAGGAAAACCAGAAGCCCGGTCATGTAGCGCAGGATGTCGCGGGCCTCGTCGAGGCGGGTTGCGATCGAGTCGAGGATGCCGCGCATCAACTGCGCCGACATCGCCATGCGGCCGATGCGGCTGCCGAGGATCGCCGCCATCGGCGCCAGCAGCACCGGCGGGCGGTCGACGGCGAGACCGGGATCGGCGAGGCGGAAATTATTGACCCAGGCGATTTCCGGATAAAGCCGCGCCACCTGGCGCACCGACAGGATGATGCCGAGCAACAGCACGCCGACGATGACGGCGTTGAGCCCGGGATTGGCCATAAAGGCCACCTGGATCTGCTTGTTTAAAAGGAAGGCGACCAGTCCGCCAAGGATGACGAACACCATCATCCGGAACAGGAAGATGCGGGGCGATGACAGCTTGAGGGGGTCGAGTTCTTTGGCCATATTTCTCAAGCAACCTTGCGATCAATGGGTTCCGGTATCGCCGGCTTTAGATTCTATGACGCAATATGACACAGACCGGTGACAAGGAAAAATGAGGCCGTCGGCACCCCGTATAAAGTGGCCGAATGAGTTAAAATTGCGGTGCCTTCGCCGCCGGCAGGCGCAATGCCGCGCCGGCGAGGGGAACGGTGACGCCTAGTGTCCCGTCTCTGAAATTTCTATACATTTATTGCGGGTCATGATTCCCTCT